>JBAUTC010000401.1:0-15473 GCA_049582025.1 Thiomonas sp. | reverse complement strand
CGAGGCGCGTTGTTGAGCAAAGGCACCTGCACCGTGACGGGCATGCCCAGCCGCAGCTTGCGTGTGGGGTTGCAGGCATACACGCGCACGCGATAGACCAGTTGGGCGCGCAGTTCGGTGGTCTGAACGGTCTTGGGTGTGAACTCCGCGGTGGGAGAAATGGTGCCGATCCAGCCCGCAAAGGGCTGGCCCGGGAAGCTGTCGCTGAGAATGTTCGCTCGCATGCCGGGGACGATCTTCCCCAACTTGGTTTCCGGCACGTAGGCGCGCACCCAGATCGGATTGTCGAGGGCAATGGTCATCACCGGGGTCTGCGGCGCGGCCATGTCGCCCACTTCCAGAATGCGGCTTTCCACCACGCCGTCGTCCGGCACACGCAACACCGTATCGGCAAGCTGGCGCTGCGCCAGCGCGAGCGCGGATTCATCCGCCTTGACCAGCGCCTGGGCAGCGGCAATGTCTTCCTTTCTCGGTCCTTGCACGGCCAGACTGAGCGCCTGTCGCGCACGCTGCACATTCGCCGCTGCGGTGTCCAGCTGCTGGGTGGCGTTGTCGAGGGTCTGCTTCGGCAGAAAACCCGATTCGACCAAAGTCTTTTGCCGCGCATAGGTCGCTTTGGCGTTGGCCTGTGCAGCCAGCGCGACGTCCACACCGGCGCGGGATTCGGCAATCTCCTGGGGGCGGCTGCCGGCTTGCAGCTTGGCCAGCACGTTCCGCTGCGCGAGCAAGCCCGCCTCGGCGCGGTTGACTGCGTCCTGATAACGCACGGCGTCCATGCGTGCCGCCACCTGGCCCTTGCGCACCCTGTCGCCTTCCTGCACCGGGAGTTCGGTGATCCGACCGGCATCATTGAAGGCGAGTTGCACCTGCCGGATGTCGACATTGCCGTACAAGGTCAGCTCGTTGGTCGCCGGCTTGTCCCGATTGCGCCACCAATAAGCGCCACCGGCGATCAGGACCATCACGAACAGAGCCACAATCAGCAAAGGCCGTTTACTTTTTTTCATTCTTAGTGCATCCACGTGCTGAGTTTGATTGCGCATCAACCCGCGCATTTGCATTGTCGCGCCAGGCTGCTGGCAACCCATGATCTGACGCAAGAGTTCAAATAGCCTCGGGCGTAGGATCAGTCACCGCATTCCACTTCCCTGAAGCACCAGATGGCAACGCCTCCATTTCTTCGTTCTCGCTTGGCCAAGGTCGCCTGCATCGCGTCACTCTGCATGGCTTGGATCGGAACAGCCGAGGCCGAAACGCTGGCGCAGGTCTTTGCGCAAGCGCAACAATACAACCCTGCCTTGCGCAGTGCTCAAGCCAACTATCAGGCGGCCTTATCTCGCGTGCCGCTGGCGCGCTCGCGCCTGTTGCCGCAACTCGTGGCGGGCGCCAGTCTAAGCGCCAATGCGCAGGACAACAGTGACAACCCGCTACTGCAGAAATTCGGCATGCCCACACGGTGGAACTACACCGCGCGTGACATCAACCTGGTAGCAACGCAGGCACTCTACCAGCCAGCAGACCACATCGGAGTGAAACAGACAGAGGTCAGCGCACGCATCGCTTATCTGAGACTCGTGCAGGAATACCAGAGCCTGATGGTGCAGGTCGCAGCCCGTTATTTCGATGTGCTGGCGGCGCAAGACAGCGTGCATTCCCTTGAAGAGCAGGAAAAGGCCGTTGCGGAACAGATCAAGTCGGCGCAGGCCAACTTCGATGCGGGCAATGGCACCATCGTCGACGTGCGAGACGCCCAGGCCCGCGTGGACCTGACAGCAGCGCAAGTGCTGGCTGCGCAGAATCAGCTTCAGCTGGCGCACAGCAGCCTGCAGCAACTGATCGGTGTGCCGGTGCAGGCGCTGGCTCCCTTGCCGAGCACTGCATCCCTTTCGTCCCCTGCGGGCGATTTGTCAGACTGGGCGCGCAAGGCTGAAAAACACAATCTTGGCGTCGATCAGGCGCGGCTCGCGGTCGAATTGGCGCAACTGAGCGCGAAAAGAGCCGAGACCGGTAATCTGCCAACCGTCTCCGCCTATGCCCGTGTGGACCACAACGCCACCACGGACGGAGGTCCGCTGTTTCCGTTCAGCAATCGTGCAAATGTCGCCAGTATCGGGGTGCAGATGCGCTGGCCCCTGTTCACTGGCTATGCGGTGCAAAGCGATGTGGAACAAACCGCGCACCAGATCGACAAGTCGCAGGCGGATCTGGATTCAGCGCGTCTAGCTGCCGCACAAGATGCTCGCGCCGCGTATCTCGGCGTGCAATCCGGGCTGGCGCAGGTGAAGGCGCTTGATGCCGCCATCACATCCAGCCGCAGTTCCCTGGAGGCCAACGAAACCGGATTCAAGGTGGGCATGCGCGTGAACATCGATGTGCTTAACGCCGTGTCACAGCTGTACGAAACCCAGCGTCAGGTCGACAAGGCGCGCTATGACGTGCTGGTCAATACGCTGCGCCTGAAGAATGCCGCAGGCCGGCTCGAACCCCGTGATCTTGCTGCCTTGAGCGCCATGCTGACGCCACGGTAACCACTCAAGCGAGTTTGAGAACCGGGCCTTTTTTGCGCGAAGGTGTTGCCAATTCGGCCCCCTCGTCCCGCCAGACCTGCAGTAGATCGTGGCGCAGGATCTGGACCTGTCTCTTCTCCACCCGCGCCACGCCGTCGGCCTGCAATTGCGAAAAGAGTCGGCTGATTGTTTCCATGGTCAGCCCCAAATAGCTGCCGATTTCCTCGCGGGTCATCAGCAGCTCGAATCGGTCTGCGTCCTTCCCGGCAAGGCGCAGCTTGTCCTGAAGTTGCAGGAGAAAATAACTGATTTTTTGCGGGGCGGTCAGGCTGCCGAGCATGAATTGATCACGCTCCGCCCGCGCCAGGCTCTCCGAGACGTAGGTAAGCAGATGATCGAGCAAGGTGCGATCGGCGCCGACGACCGACTCCACTGCAGCCACCGGAAACTCGCAAACCATACAGGGTGCCAGCGCGACGACATAGGTGGTATAGACATTGCGCGCAAACCCGGTCAGCCCCACCAATTCGCGTGGGTAGTGAAAACAGACGATCTGCGATTGTCCATCTTCACCGATCTGCACCGCCTTGAGCCCCCCGTTCACGACAAGATAAAGGTACTTGAACGGCATTCCGCTATGGACGAGCGTTTCGCCCCTGCTCAATTCCACCATGCCTTCGGCAATTTCGACCACGTGCTGCTGCAAGGCCGCATTCAGCTCGGGCGGCAAATTGCCGTCACAGGGATGCGGATGACGGGTACGGAATTGGGGCGGAATGGGATGACGTTTCATGCGCGGAACGAGTAAATCGGCGCATCCTAACAAGTCATCCCGTGTGTGACGTGACGAATCGTTCCCAGAGCGCTATTACGCGATGTGTTCGCCCGTGTGCACGATGAGCACCGGCACCGTGCTGCGCTGCGCGACACCTTCGGCCACGCTGCCCAGAATCATGCGCCGCACTCCACTGCGACCGTGGCTGCCAATGACAATCAGATCCGCCCCCCAGCGGCGTCCTTCCGCAAGGATGACATCCGCGACGCGCGGAACGGCCTGCGAAGTCTCGACCACCGCGGAACTCACGTCCATGCCTGGCGCCTGAGCCTTGTTCACCCAGCTGTCGAGCAGCAGACGTGCGTCGTTGCCCATCACATTGAGGAACTCCGGGGCGGAACCCATCAGTCCGTGGACTTCCACAACAACGACGAAGCGAATCGCCGCCGATTGATCGCGCGCGAGCGCCGTGGCCTGTGCCGCGGCCGCTTGCGCGGTCTGACTGGCGTCAATGGGAATCAGGATTTTTTTGTAAGTGGACATGGTGCGTCATGCGATGGGAGTGGGAGGGGCTGGAGCAATCAGATGCCGAGCATCTGGTCTTTCACTTTGAAGTAGTGACGGGCATGGGCCACAAGCTGTCCGTCCGTGGGGTGATCGGCGGATTCGATGCCCAGCACATGCTCGGCCACGGCAGGGTCGTGACGCTGCAGATGTTTGAACAGCGCCAGCTTGGCCTGGCTCGGCCCCGTGATGAGCACTTCCGGCACATCGGCCAGCGCCTTGGCCACCGCGTGGTAGTAATGCTGATCCTCGGGCGCCTTGCCACTGCCGATCACGCCGGCCATGATGTGCAGATGCGGATGCTCTTTGGGCAGGACGATGGATTTTTCAATCTCCGCCGGATCGATGAACAGTACGCGGGCTTGCGAATGATCGATCCAGACGATCGCATGACGATGTGCCATGATGAAACTCCTTGTAAGAAATTGATAACTCACGTTTAACGCTAACACGAATTCAGCGGCCGCTCAATGATCCAGTTTTTACCGTGCGGCGTTTGAGAAGATGCAGAAAATCCAGATGGCGTGGAGCCGAAAGGTTCATGTGCCTGTAGACCACGCGTTTCGTCCAGTCCGTCAGGACGGACCAGACAATTGAATATCCCCAGATCAACGCGATCTCAGCCCAGGAGATGGGTGATACCAACCCGAAACCCCAGGCGCACAGCAGCGTCGCAGCTGCCTTGGTGAGCACTGCGGACCACACCATGATCGGTGCCGGATATGGCTTCTTCCAGTATTTGCCCTGGGTCCGGGAGACAAATAGTGTGAGATGCCCCGCGACTGCCATCTTCAGAAAAATATACGTTTGCACCTTGGGAATGGGCAGATGCAGCCAGTCCAGGGCGATGTAAAGCATCAGAAAACTTCCGGCAGTTCCGGTGAGCCCCATCACTGTGGACACCGTCAACACACGCCGCATGTCCCAGCGCACCGGCTGCGGATCGACTGCGGTGCGGTCGTAGGCGATGGTCATGATTGGCACATCGTTGAAGAAGGCCAGCAGGATGATCATCACCGCAGTGATCGGATAGAAGTTGTAAGCCAGCATGGCCACGACCACGAACACCATGATGCGGATCGTTTCGGTCATGCGGTAGATGGCGTAGGAATTCATGCGCTCGAATATTCGCCGCGCTTCTTCCACAGCCTTGACGATGGTGGACAACCCGGGCGCAGTGAGGATCAGCGCCGCTGCTGCCCGCGCGGCATCGGTGGCACCCGACACCGCGATGCCCACGTCGGCCTGCTTGAGCGCCGGGGCGTCATTGACGCCATCGCCGGTCATGGCCACGCGGTGGCCCGCATCCTGCAGCGCCTTGACGATGCCGTATTTGTGTTCGGGGAAGACCTGCGCAAAACCGTCGGCGGCGTCGATCTGCTCGGCCAGGCTCACGCCGGGCCGCTGCTTGCCCGCATCGAACACGTCGCCGGCGGCGGCGATGTGCGTGCCAATGCCGAGCTGGCCGCCGATTTCGCGCGCAATGGCCAGGTTGTCGCCAGTGACCATTTTCACCGCGATGCCATGGCTGCGCGCATCGGCAATCGTTTGTCTGGAATCGCTGCGCGGCGGGTCGAACAGCGCAAGTAGTCCGTCGCATTGCCAGCCGCCCTCTCCTGCCTTGCTCGCCACGCCCAGCGTGCGGAAGCCCTTGACCGCCTGCGCGTTGATCCAGGCGTCTGCCTTGCTGCGGGTGTCGGCGTCGAGCTGGCACAGGTCGAGAATGACTTGCGGCGCACCCTTCGTGGCCGCGAGCGCGGCGCCGTGCGCATCGGTCCAGCGCCCTTCGCTGCGTTTGCCCACCGGATCGAAGGGCGTGAAGCCTGCGGCGGCATAGCCCTGCGGCGTCGCCATGCCTGGCTGCGCCGCGTACACCGCCTGGTCGATGGCGTCGCCATTGTCCGGCTGGCTGGCCAGCGCGGCATGCAGGTTAAGCGTGGCGGCGTCCGGTGCGGTCATCAGCAAAGGATCACCCAGGGTGAGTTTGTTCTGCGTGAGCGTGCCGGTCTTGTCGGAGCACAGCACGTCGACCGCGGCCATTTCCTCGATGGACTCCAGCCGCGAAACAATGGCTTTTTCCCTGGACAGCGCCAGCGCGCCCAGCGCCATGGTCACCGACAGCACCGCCGGCATGGCCACCGGAATCGAGGCCACGGTCAGGATAAGCGCGAACTGCAGCAGGTCGATCCATGGCAGGCCACGGTGCAGTTCCACCAGCACAAGAATCGCGACCAGCCCGAGGCTCACGTAGATCAGATAGTCGCCGATATTGAGTACGGCCTTCTGGAAATGCGATACCGCTCCGGCCTTCTGCACCAGTTGCGCGGTCTGGCCGAGATAGGTGTTGGTCCCGGTGGCATAGACCACGCCCACCATCTCGCCCTGCTTGGCGATGGAGCCCGAATACACAACATCCCCCACCTTGCGGTCGACCGGAAGTGACTCGCCGGTCAGTGCGGACTGATCGACGCTGAGATAGTCGCCTTCAAGCAGTTTGAGCTCCGCCGGGAGAATGTCGCCCAGACGCACGCGCACGATGTCGCCGGGCACGAGTTGCGCCGTGTCGAGTTGCACCCACTGCCCGTCGCGCTTGACGCGGCATTTGAGCGCGAGCTGTTTTTTCAGCGCATCGAGCGCGCTGCTGGCCTTGTACTCCTGCCAGAAACCGATGCCCGCGTTGAACAGCAGCAGCAGCACGATGATGATGAAGTCCGGCCAGTGCCGTACCAGCGCCGACAGCACCGCCGCGACTTCGATCATCCACGGAATCGGCCCCCAGAAATAGCGCAGCAGGCGCATCAACAGGCTGACGTGCTGTTCGGGCAGACTGTTGGGACCAATCTGCGCCAGACGTTGCGCAGCTTCACTTTGGGTCAGTCCGTTCGGCTTGCTCTGCAGCAACTGCAGCAGAGTGTCCGCCGGCATGGCGGCAACTGTCTTCGCATCGAGTGCTTGTGTCGTTTCGTTCATGTTCCGCCCTCTGTGTGAGATGCAACCATCGCTGCCTTCGGGTGGTGTGTGGGCAAGACTTTGGTTTGAAGCTGTTCCAGCGTGAGACCATGACCATACATGCCGAAGGCCCACGTGGTGAGGAGACCGAGCAAGCTGACCAGGGCCATCAAAGCCAATACCGTGGGTACGCCCTGAGAGGATTTGACGAGCGGCAAGGTGAAGACCCCGATCGTTGCGCCAACCTTGGCGACCGATGCGGCAAAACCGGCGCCCGTCGCACGCAACTGGGTCGGGTACAGCTCGGTCGGCAGGATATACGTGGTGCTGTTCGGTCCCATATTCATGAACAGGTTGAACACCACGAAGCCGGTCAACACCAGACCGGCATGCTGTCCCGCGCCGCCTGCGAGTACCGTGCTCAGAAACAAGACTGCCATTCCCACAGCCATGCCTGCAAACCCGGTGAGCTGCATGTGAATCCGACCAAATCGGCCCACAGCCCAAAGCCCGAGCACAAAACCCAGTAACAGGAACAGATCGATCAGACCAGTACCGCGCGCCAAAGTGCCCACCTGGAGCAAGAGAGGTCGATCAGCGCGGTCAAAGTGCATTTCGGCAAGGAGTACCGCGGTAAACAAGCCGACACCATAGGTTGCGATGTCCATCAAGAACCACGGCACTGCGCTCAGCAGGGTGCTGCGCAAATAGGCTGGTTGAAACAAGGTGGAGTAGCCGAGCGGCGTTGCCGATTGCGGCAGGCGGGCGACATAGTGCACCGCGTTGCCCAGGCGCGAGGCCATCCGGTCAAGCTGGCGACGGTCTGACGGAACGAAGCGCTCGAGCATGTGCACCGCCTCGCGGTTGCGGCCCTGCCCGATCAGCCATCTCGGACTTTCCGGCAAATCGATCCGTCCCAGCAGAAACAGCAGCGCGATCAGCATCTCCATGGCAAAAAACCAGCGCCAGACCGCGAGGCTGGGAGCGAGATGCAGCAAGGCCATGGATAGCAGCGCGGCGACCAGCAGGCCAACAGACTGGCAGGCAATCGTCGCCACCATCATCCGGCTGCGCCTGCGGTGCGGCATGCATTCGGCGACAAAACTGCCGCTCACTGGAAAATCCATGCCGATGCCCACGCCCACCGCCAACTGCGCAGCAATCAGCCCCCAGGCATTCCAGGTCAGCGCACTGAAACCTGCGGCGACGGCCAGCAATGCCATGTCGAGCAGGAAAACGGATTTTCGTCCCAGGCGATCGGCCAGCCGCCCGCCCAGCGCGGCGCCAAAAATGGCCCCGGCGACCAAGGCTGCACCCAGCAAACCGGTTTGCAGTGCCGATAGCCCCAGATTCGGGATCAACAAGGGAATCGACATGCCGAGCATGAACACCGAGAGCCCGTCGATCAGAGTGCCGCCGCTGGACAGCGCCCAGGCAAGATAGTGCGGCAGGCGCATCGGCGCATCGTCGAGCAAGGCGATGATCTGCGCATGATCGGGGTGGACGGCGGACACGCTGGTCTCTGCCTGAGCGGTAACAGCCATGACCTCTGGCCTCGATGCGTTCAAACGGCCACGCGCCCCTGCTCCACCGCGTCATGTGTGTAATCGAATACCACATCGGGGTCGGGGCAGAGCAAGCCGTGATCCTTGCCCTGGTAATCGAGCCGGGTGAGCAGATTCATGATCAGATTCAGTCGCGCCCGCTTCTTGTCGTTGGCGCGCACCACGGTCCACGGCGCCAGCGGCGTATGGGTGCGCGCGAACATGGCATTGCGCGCGGTGCTGTAGTCTTTCCAGTGCCTCTGTGCCACGGCGTCGATCGGACTCATCTTCCACTGTTTGAGCGGGTCAGTGAGGCGTTCTTTGAGACGCTGCTTCTGTTCGTTCTTGTCGATGTCGAGGTAGTACTTGAACAACTGGATGCCTGAGCGCACCAGCATCTGCTCGAACACAGTCACCGTCTCCATGAATTCCTCGTATTGCGCCTCGGTGCAAAAGTCCATCACCCATTCCACCCCGGCGCGGTTGTACCAACTACGGTTGAACAGCACAAATTCCTCGGCTGCGGGCAGATACGGCACATAGCGCTGGAAGTACCACTCCGAGGCGTCGCGCGTGGACGGCTTGTTCAGCGCCACCACGCGGGTGTCACGCGGGGAGAGATGCTCGATGACCCGCTTGATGGTGCCGTCCTTGCCCGCGCTGTCACGCCCTTCGAGCAGGATGAGAATGCGGTCGCCCTTGGAAATGAGGTGTTTCTGGAACTTCACCAACTCGATCTGAAGGGCTTCGAGGGTCTTGCCGTAGCCGCGATCAGGGTGGGATGCAAGATGTTTCTCCATGTTCTTCTTGGCCACTTCAATCTCCCTGTCCCGGACGCGATTTCGACGGCACGTCTTCGGGAAAATGTTCAGGCAAGACATCACTGCCGAGCGGCGTGAGGTAATCCGCCATCTCGTCCCAGTGCCTGCCTTGCGCCAAGCCGTCGTAGCAGGCACGCGCGGCCTGGCCGAGTGTGCTTTCAGGATCGAGCAGATCGCGCCACTCGGCTCCGTCCAGGCGTCCCATGGCGCGCCACACAAACTCGTCAAACACCCGCATCTTCTCGGGAGAAAGCGGCGCTTGCTTCATGGATTACACCCGCACGGCTGCGTACAGCCCGATTTCACCGAGCGTGTTGAGCACGCCAACGCTCCCGGTTCAGCTGCTGCGTTTGCGTGCAGGCGCGGTCTTTTTGCCGACCGCAGAAAGGCTCTGGACCTGGTCGCCAATCAGCTTGGTCGCCTGCTGTTGCGTGTTCTGCAAGGCTTCGATGGCTTTGGTCGTGAAGTCCATCGCGCTCTGGAACAGGGCTTGCACAGGCTCCGCGCCCGCAGGCAGAGCGCCCAGACCCTGCTTGGCACCCTCTTGCAGCTGACTTTGCACGCGGGTGAGGTTGGAATTCATGGTCTCGGCCATCTCGGCCTGGGTGGCAGAAACGATTTGCGTCAGCTTCTGGAAATAGGCCAGCATGCCCTCGCCGCCCGCCTGCGGCGCGCTCTGCGCCTGTGCGTTCAGCAAGGTCTGCAGATCGCGCGCAGAGGCCGTGGTTTCCACCGCCTCTGCGGCGTGTTGTGCCATGTCGCGCATCATCTGCAGTTGCAGTTGTGTCATCTGTTCAAACCCGTGAAACAGGGCTTGGCTCAAGGCAAAAGCGGACTCCAGCTCGGCTTTTTGCACGGATTGCAGTTGCTCGGTCGGATTCATGGCGCACCTCCAGAATGGTGAATCAGGATTTGCAGTGTGCTTGCTGCGTTGCGGCATGGTCTTGACTTACATCATGCCGCTGGAATGTGTTTGACACCTGCTTGTAAGCAGGTATTGCAACAGCTTCTCCCTCCCGTTTGTTAATCGTTGGGAAACAGCAGCTTGTGGACGGTGTCGTTATCGATAGGTTCGTCAAACAGGTCGCGCGCCAGAAGTTGACTGCCGAGGAGCTGCGGCGCGAACAACACGTCAGGCTGCACCCGGCGGATTTTGTTCACGTGCCTCACATCGTTGACACCCGCAATGGTTTTCACTCCGGGAGCCAGCTCTTTCACGGCGAGCACGGCAAACGCGTTTTCGGCGTCGTCTTCGCGCAGAGTCAGCACGGCCTTGGCTCGGGGCACGCCGGCCAGTTCCAGGGTTTCGTTGCGGGATGGGTCTGCGGTGATCACGTCGGCACCGTCAGGAAACGGCGATGGATGTCCGATGGGAGCAATCACCGTGACCGGGACGCCGCGACTGGTCAACTCTTTCCACATGGCGTAGGCCAGGCTCGACACGCCGATGATGACGTAGTGATTTCGACGTTTTTCTTCCTGCATTTTTCCCTCCAGAGCGCGTTTGAGACTGCCGCCCACCAGCGGACCGATCACCACGGACAGCGTGGTGGCGAACACCGTGATCCCCAGCACGATCATCGACACCGTAAACATGCGCGCCTGCAGGGCATGCGGCACGATGTCGCCATAACCGACCGTGGACATGGTCTCGATGGAGTAATAGAAGGCCGTGGGCAGACTGCGAATCGGTGGTGTGTACCCGGCGCCGAACCACAGGCTGCCCAGGGTGCCATAGATCAGCAGGCTTCCGACGCCAAGCAAGGCGAACAGCGAGCTTGCCGCCAGACTGCTGCGGGTGAAGTGCCGGGAATAAACCAGAAGCACGAGCAACAGCATCCCGGACAGGATCACGATGCCACCGAACTGGCGTGTCGCCCAGAACGCCAGACCGGCAGACAAGAAACTCAGCAGCAGGCCCAGGATCCAGGCCACGCGCGCGCGCAGCAACAGCCCGGGCACCATGAGAATGAGCCCGGCGCCGATCACCACATGGGGAAAAGCTGCCAGATCAGTCAGATCCGAGATGCCCTCCGCGCCATGCCGCACGATGCCCAAAATAGCCAACCGGAGGTGAGCGAACTGCGGACTGATCTGGAAACCGGCGCTGATCAGCGCCAGAACCGCGGCCAGCAGCGGAGGTCCCTCCAGCCGCCAGTCCCTTTCCGCCAGTCGTCCGACGGTGCTCAGCCTTGCCTTGAGCACACGCCAGAGGCTTGCCTTGGGCAATGGATCAGGCGCTTTGGGCGGGTCGGCAGACGTGGACATGGCGTAAGTATCGACGATCCGGCCGCGCCAGGGCCATTTCACACATCTAAAGTGCAATCCACGCCCGCTGTCCGCTCGTGTCCCGAAGCTGCGTCCAGTGACAGTCGTAGAGGCGATGCAGCCGTTCGGGCTGCAAGGCCAGGTCACATGACTCGAAAAACCAGCCCCGATCATCGTTTTGCAGACCCAGACCGAGCACATGCGTGGCGTGACGCGCAACCCAGTTCACGTCATGCGCGCAGAACACCACGACACGGTCGGTCAACTCCTCCAGCAACGCGCCCACAAGACGTTGATGCCCTGGATCCTGAAACGCCACCGGCTCGTCCAGCAACAGCAAGGGACAGCCCTGCACCAGGGCCTGCGCCAAAGCCACGCGCTGGCGTTCGCCGGCAGACAGCGCGAGCACATCGCGGTCGCGCAACGCCCACGCATCCACCCGGCGCATCGCCTCATGGGCAGACGCTGCATTCGCCTGCGGCTGCGCCAATTCGAGCAAGGCGAGCACCGACAGATTGAACCGGTCGCGCGGCTGTGCGGGCATCAGAGTCCGCAGTGCGGCCAGACGCTCCGGGCCGAGTCCATGCAAGCGGTGTCCATCCAGCCGTACCTGCGCGGCATCGCCAGCCAGCGGAAGCAGCCCGGCCATCTGACGCAACAGCGTGGACTTGCCCGCCCCATTGCGCCCGATCAGCCCAAGCCGGTCGCCCGTCTGAAGCCGGAACTCCACGCCGCGAGCCAACGGTTGCAGGTGCGGCGCGGCCACCACATCGAGCGCATCGACCTTCAGCCAATTACTGCGGCTCATCGCGCCCGCCGCAGCATGAGAATGAACACCGGCGCGCCGACAAGCGCCGTCACTGCGCCCACTGGGAGCTCATAGGGCATGAATACGCCGCGCGCCAGGGTGTCGGCGGCCACGACCAGCGCCGCACCGGCCAGCGGCGCGGTCCAGGCCAGATCACGCAGACGGTGCATGCCGACAAGTCGCAGGGCCTGCGGCACCACCAGCCCGACAAAGCCGATGGCGCCCGCAACTGCGACCGAGACGCCTGTTGCCAATGCCGCCAGCAGCACCAACTCGAGCCGCGCCTGCGTGACCGGCTCGCCCAGCAGCCAGGCCACTTCGCTGCCGAGCATCAAGCGGTCGTAGCGACGTTGCCGCCAAAGCAGCCAGCCGACAAAAAGTGCCGCGAGCCCGCACAACCAGAGGCCGTGCGTTGCCCCGGACAAATTGCCCACCAGCCAGAACATCGCTCCGCGCAACTGCTGATCGGGCACCAGGCTGAGCAGCAGGGTAGACAGCGCCCCGGACAGCGCGGCCAACATGGCGCCGATGAGGATGAGTTGGGCGGAAGCCTCGTCATCCCGGCTGGCCATGATGCGGCGACCAATGAGCAGCAAGAGCAACAGCGCCAACCCCGCGCCGATCACACTCCCCATCCACAACGCCGCGCCAAGCAGGAGGGCAACGATCGCACCCAGCCCTGCCCCGCCGGACGCGCCCAGCACATAGGGGTCGGCCAACGGGTTACGCAGCAGAATCTGCATTGCCAGCCCGGCCTGCGCCAGCAAGGCGCCCACGCCCATGCCCGCGAGCACACGCGGCAGACGGAGTTTCCAGATGATGGCAGCATTCCATCCGCCCTCGCCCACCGACAAGGCCGCAGCGACCACTGCCGCCAGCAACAGCGGCAAGCCCCAGTGCCAGAGCGCGAGGCGGCGCACGGTATCGCGAGGGACAAGTTCAGAGGTCATGATGCGCATGATCGACCTGAGCTGCTTCAGAGCGTCGGCCGCCACGTGAGGCCGATAAACACGCCCAGCGGCTCGCGGTTGTAGCCATAGACCGTCTGATACTCCTTGTCGAACAGGTTCTGCACCCGGGCATTCCAGTCCCAGCTTTTCGACACCGCACCGCTGGCGGTCAGGTCCACCGTGGTGTAGCTGCCCAGCGTCACCCGGCCTGTAGGACCGTTGTCCCAGCGCGGGCCGCTGTAATGCACCGTGGCGCCATACAGCACTGAGGAGATCTCCCGCTTCACCGACACGTTCGCCAGGCTACGAGCGCGACGCTGCAAGGTGGGATCGCCGGGCTTGCTGTTGTCCACGGGCTGTTGCAGGGTCAGGTTGGCGTCGTACCCCCAGCCCTTCCAGGCGCCGCGTCCGCTCAGTTCGAGCCCGCGTGTGCGGCTGCTGGCAATGTTCTGGAAGGTGCTGGTAGTGAAGTCGTATTGCCATTGGTCGGTCATCTTGGTCTGGAACAGCGTGCCGCGCAGCACATTGGGGCCTTTCGACCACTGCAAACCTGCTTCGGCCGAGTGCGCCTTCTCCGGCTTCAGATCGGCGTTGCCGTAATACGGCGCGTACAAATACCCCAGCGGCGCGGCGTTGAAGGCGGTCGAGTAGCTGGCAATCGCCTTGAAGCCTGCTCCGAGTTCCCGTCCGTAACCCAGATAGCCGGTGTTCTGGCCTGCATAGCCGTTGATGGCGTCGTGCCGCAGGTTCAGCTGGATCTCATTGCCACTGAAGGCGCCGTTCAGTCCGGCAAAGACGGCCTTCGCGTCCCGCTCCCTGCCCGGAATCGAGCCGGTGACCGACGCGATGGACTGGCGCTGCAGATCCAGCCCGCCCGTCACCGTCCACCCGCCGCCGAGTTGCACCACGTTGCGCCACAGCAGCTGCCGCACCCGGGTGCGATACGTGTCGTCGTAGGGATAGGCGCTGAAGTTTTGCGTGGTATTGGTCGTGCTCTGTTGCGACGCACTCAGATGCGACTTCCACGCCGCGGTCAACTTGTTGTCGCTGAACAGTTGATCAAGCTCTTGCGTCGTGCTGCTGAGATTGGTGTCAGTCGGGTTGGCATATGCGCCAAAGCTGTCATAGCTGGCGCGCCCCTGGCTGTGAAACGCGCGCAGCCCCAGCGACTGCCCGGGCGCGAGCGTCTGCACGATCGATCCGTTCATCGTCGTATTGCCATAACCGTTGGCATCCGGATTGACGTTGGCTTGCTGCGCCGGATTGATCGCACTGAAGCCCTGCGTGGTGTAGCGGCTGATGCCAGCCTGCAACGCCGTGTTGCCCGCCCGCCCGCTGGCGTTGGCCGAGACCGTCGCGGTGTTGCGGCTGCCTGCGGTCGCCGCCACCGAGGCTTGCGGCTGCTTGCTGCCTTCACGCGTAGTGATAAGCACCACGCCGCCGATCGCCCCGGAGCCGTAGATGGCAGAGACATTGCCCCGGATGAGTTCGATGCGCTGGATCTGATCTGCAGTGAAATTGTTGAGGTACGAGGTGCCGGTGGAATCCTGCCCATTCATCGGCACGCCGTCGAGCAGGACCAGTACATCCGTGCCGCCAAAGCCACGCACGAACACATTGCTGGCCTGGCCCGGTCCACCGTTGGTGGCCACCTGCACGCCAGCGATCTGCTGCAGCAGTGTGGTGAGATTTTGCGCACCGCGCTGTTCGATCTGTTCGCGGGTGATGACGCTCACGCTGGGCAATGCGTCCGACAAGGGTTGGGGATAGCCAGTGGCAGACACGACCACAGGCGGAAGCGCGGCGGCGTCGGGCATTGCTGTCTGGGCATGCGCGCTCAAAGCAGCGAGACCGAGTGAAGCGGCCAACAAGGTGCGCACCCACCGTGTGGCGCGCAAGGTGGATTGAATGGTTTGGGCTTGGGGCAACGCAGCGCGTGCCTGTGCGTCTGCCGGAGCGACGCCGTTTGCGGAGGACTGCTGAGACATGACTGGATCTTCCAGGTTGATGGGCGCTGCCGTGTTCCCCCGCACGGCAGGCGCGGCTGAAGAGCGCATCAGCAGATGACCTGAAAGCATCGCAACGGCTGCATGGTGTGCGAATGACACCCGGCTTGGCCGTGATGCGCCCGTCCACCCGAAGCTGCGCGTCTTCTCGTCGTTGGCCGGTATCCGGGCTGGCGACGCGATCCGGACATCCTTCCCAAATCCGAAGATTCAGTGGATTGCGTGTCCGAACGGAAGACTTGCGCCTTCGGTCGCTGACCGTTGCGGGGGCAGCACAGGCT
>JBAUTC010000400.1:0-14843 GCA_049582025.1 Thiomonas sp. | reverse complement strand
ATGTCGGCTTGCGCAAACAGCACTTGCGCATTGTCCGGCTTGACGCTGCCGCCGTACAGAATCCGCACCCCTCCTGCCGCATCACTCACACCGCGCAGATGTGCACGCAGCACCGCATGCACCTCTTGCGCCTGCTCGGGAGTGGCTGTGCGTCCGGTGCCAATGGCCCAGATCGGCTCGTATGCCACGATGATGCGATGTGTCTCGGCGCCGAGCAAATGCGTGACAGCCTGCAACTGGCGGATTACCACTGCGGTGGTCTGCCCCGCCTCGCGTTGCTCCAGAGTCTCACCCACGCAGACGATCGGCGTCATGCCAACTTCAAGCGCACGCTCAGCCTTCGCGGCAACCATCACATCCGATTCATGATGTTCGGCACGGCGCTCGGAATGGCCGACGATGACGTAACGACACCCGAACTCCAGCAACATGCTGACGGCAACTTCTCCGGTATGCGCGCCGCTGATATGGACTGAACAATCCTGCGCCCCAAGGGCAATCTGGCTGGGGTGCAGCAATTGTTGAGCCTGGGACAAATAGGGATAAGGGACGCAGACCGCCACCTCACAGCGCGCTGTGGCGACGCCAGCGAGAACCTCACCCAACAGCGCGGCGTTGCTCGCCAGGCTGCCATGCATTTTCCAGTTCCCCGCAACGAATTGCTGACGCATGTTTCGCTCCTGTCTGATGTTGTTTTATTGCTTGCCGCTCAAGCCCAGCGCAGCACAAGTTTGCCGATGTGCTGCCCCTGCTCCATTCGCTCATGCGCTTGCACGATCTCCTCGGCCTGGAACACGGTATCCAGCACCGGACGCACGCGCCCTTGTTCGAGCCAGGGCCAGACAGTCTTGCGCAAGGCTTGGGCGATCCCGCTTTTGAACGCCACGCTGCGCGCCCGCAAGGTCGACCCGGTCAGGGTCTGGCGCTTGCGCATCAACAATCCGGCGTTGATTTCCGCCTGGACTCCGCCCTGCACGGCGATGACCACAAGGCGCCCATCTTCGGCAAGGCAAAGTTGCTCGCGGGCGATATAGCTTCCGGCCACCATGTCCAGGATGACATCGACGCCGCGCTGAGCAGTGTGCGCCTGCACAGCATCGACAAAGTCATGCGTGCGGTAGTTGATGGCCAATTCGGCGCCGAGATTGATACAGGCAGCGCATTTGTCATCCGAGCCCGCAGTGACAATGACACGGGCGCCGCTGGCCGCAGCCAGTTGAATGGCCATGGTGCCAATGCCGCTGCTACCGCCCTGCACCAACAGCGTTTCGCTGGGCTGCAAGCAGCCACGCTCGAACACGTTGTGCCAGACGGTGAACGCGGTTTCCGGCAAGGCAGCCCCTTCCTCCGGGCTCATCCCAGCAGGCAAGGGCAAGCATTGGCCGGTAGGTGCCACGCAGTATTCGGCGTAGCCCCCGCCCGCAATCAGCGCACAGACCAGATCCCCCACCTGCAGGTCAGCGCCAGCGAGATCACCTGAAACGATCTCCCCGCACACCTCTAGCCCGGGAATGTCTGGCGCACCGGCAGGCGGCGGATAGAGCCCGCGGCGCTGCAGCACATCGGGGCGGTTGACCCCGAACGCCCGCACCCGCAGCAACACCTCGCCCACGCCCGCTTGCGGCAGCGGCCGCTCACAGAGGCGCAGGACTTCGGGGCCGCCGGGTTGGGAGATGTCGATGGCGCGCATGGATAGGATCGAAATCAGATGCCGGGCTCAGCATCCGCATCTGCCGCGGCAGGAACCACCGCTTGGGCGAAGGCCTCGGTGGCTTCCTCCCCGAGCAGCGCCTTGATCGACAGGCGAAACCGTCCCTTGTCGTCGGTCTCGATGACCTTGACGCGAACCTTCTGGCCTTCCTGCAGGTAGTCGCTGACCTTGTTGATACGTTCGTTGGCGATCTGCGAAATGTGCAGCAGGCCGTCTTTGCCCGGCAGCACGTTGACCAAGGCGCCAAAGTCGAGAATCTTGACCACACTGCCGTCGTAGATCTGCCCCACTTCCACCTCGGCGGTGAGGTCGACGATGCGCTGTTTGGCAATCGCAGCCTTGTCAGCGTCGGTGGACGCGATGGTGATGGTGCCGTCTTCAGCAATATTGATCTGCGTGCCTGTTTCGTCGGTCAGGGCACGGATCGTGGCACCACCCTTGCCGATGACGTCGCGGATTCGCTCGGGGTTGATCTTCAGGGTGTACAGACGCGGCGCGAACTGCGACACCTCTTCACGCGCCCCGCCCACTTCCTGCTGCATGACGCCCAGGATGTGCATGCGTGCCTCGCGCGCCTGCGCAAGCGCCACCTGCATGATTTCGCGGGTAATGCCCTGGATCTTGATGTCCATCTGCAGCGCGGTCACGCCAGCAGCGGAACCAGCCACCTTGAAGTCCATGTCGCCGAGGTGATCTTCGTCGCCCAGAATGTCGGTCAGCACCGCGAAACGATTTCCTTCCTTGATCAGGCCCATGGCGATACCGGCCACATGCGCCTTCAGCGGCACGCCGGCGTCGAGCAATGCCAGGCAGCCGCCACAGACCGAGGCCATGGACGACGAGCCGTTGGACTCGGTGACTTCCGACACCACGCGCATGGTGTAGGCGAAGTCTTCCTTCTTCGGCAGCACTGCCAGCAGCGCGCGCTTGGCCAGGCGGCCATGGCCGATTTCGCGGCGTTTGGGCGAACCCACGCGGCCCGTCTCGCCAGTGGCAAAGGGCGGCATGTTGTAGTGGAGCAGGAATCGGTCGCGATATTCACCGCCCAACGCGTCGATGATTTGCGAATCCTGATCGGTGCCCAGCGTGGCCACGGCCAGCGCCTGCGTTTCTCCGCGAGTAAACAGCGCGCTGCCATGGGTGCGCGGCAGCACCGAGGTACGGATGCTGATGGGACGCACGGTGCGCGTGTCGCGTCCATCAATGCGCGGCTCACCGGAAAGGATCTGGTCGCGCACGATTCGGGCTTCCATGTCGAACAGAATGCCATCGACCTTCGGGCCGTCCACAGCCACACCGCCTTCGGCCAAGCCAGCCTGCACCTTGGCCGTGGTTTCACGCAGCGCCTGAGTCCGGGCCTGCTTCTGAGTGATCTTGTACGCGGCGCGCAAACCTTCGCCTGCCAGCGCCTGAATACGGTCGATCAGCGCCTCATCCTTCTCCGGAGCAGTCCAGTCCCAGGCGGGCTTGCCGCCGTCGCGCACAAGTTCATGGATCGCATTGATCGCGGTCTGGAACTGGGTATGGCCAAACATCACGGCTTCTAGCATCACCTCTTCGGACAACTGATCGGCTTCGCTCTCAACCATCAGCACGGCAGATTCAGTCCCCGCAACCACCAATTCCAGACGACTGTCTGCCAGTTCGGCGCGGCTGGGGTTGAGCACATACTCGCCATTCACATACCCCACGCGGGCGGCACCCACCGGGCCATTGAACGGCAGACCAGACACGGCCAGCGCGGCGCTGGAGGCCAACAGCGCGGGAATGTCGGCGTTGACCTCCGGGTTGAGCGACAACACGTGCACCACGACCTGGACTTCGTTGAAATAGCCTTCGGGGAACAGCGGTCGGATAGGGCGGTCGATCAGGCGCGAGGTCAGCGTTTCATTTTCGCTGGGGCGGCCTTCGCGCTTGAAAAAGCCACCAGGAATGCGGCCTGCGGCGTAGGTTTTTTCGATGTAATCGACGGTCAGGGGGAAAAAGTCCTGGCCCGCCTTGGCGGTCCGCGCCCCCACCACGGTGGCAAGCACCACGGTATCGTCCATATTGAGCAGCACGGCGCCACTGGCCTGGCGGGCAATCTCGCCGGTCTCCATCGTGACTTGATGGCGGCCCCACTGAAAAGTTTTGACGACTTTGTTGAACATGGCAAACTCCTTGTCAGGACGCGACCGCAGCCTTCATTGATGGGGCCGAACTTTCGGTACCGCATCGGGCGCAGGCGTATCCGTTGAAACACCCGGCGGAGTGATGCCATTCCAGCGACGCCCGGCTAGCCGGTACGTCGGTGGAATGACACGGGTCACACCGCCACCTTGAAACACAGTCCGTACCGATGGGCGGTACGTCTTCATTCAAAATACAAACATCAATTCCAATACAAAAAACGCCTGTGCCGACAACATCACACAGGCGTTCTTGCAAGACAGACTCTTACTTGCGCAGACTGAGCTTGGCAATCAGGGCGCGATAACGATCGGCGTCCTTGCCTTTCAGATAGTCCAGCAATTTGCGGCGACGGCTCACCATCTTGAGCAGGCCACGGCGACCGTGGTGGTCTTTGGCGTGCGTCTTGAAGTGGCCGGTCAGGTCATTGATGCGCGCGGTCAGCAAAGCGACCTGCACCTCGGGAGATCCGGTATCACCCGTACCGCGGGCATTGTCGGCGACGATTTGCGCCTTGTTGAGATCAGCGACAGACATGTCAGTTTCCTAGAAAGAACTCGCGAACGCAGAAGAAACCATTCCGCGCCGTGAAAGGTGAAAAGCCGCTCATTGTAGCCTCAACAGACCGAGCCCCGACAATTCTGAAAACGCCAGCCGCGAGCCCAGCGCATTTCAGTTCTGCCGCTCCTTCGAGCTTCCAGCCAAACTGCCCCCCTGCAGCGGCAAAGCCGACTCTTGAGGATGGCGTGCTGATGCTTGCGCTCCCACGCAAGGCACAAGTTGTCGCGCGGCGGGTCACGGTGAACCAGGCAGGCCGTTGATGCAGCCGCACCGGTCGCTTCGACGCATTGCGGATTAGTTCACGTCTCCGGCATTTTGTTGCCACCCCACAGCGAGCAAACAGATCGAAGCGGTTTACAGTGCGCTTACACAAAACACCACGCACCACCCTTCGCGCCATGCGCATTCAACTCCTCTCCGATCTACACCTGGAAACCGAAACGTTCGCGCCTCAACCGGCAACGGATGCGGACCTGCTCGTTCTTGCCGGCGACATCGACGCCAATCACACCCAGATCGACCTATTCAAGGACTGGCCCGTTCCCGTCATCTATGTGCCGGGCAACCACGAACACGACAACAAGGACTTCGACCAGACCCTCGACGCCCTTCGTGAGCGCTGCGACCGACTGGGGTTCACCATGCTCCATTGCGAACAAACGCACATCACGCACGGGGGTCGCACCATCCGTGTGCTGGGCACGACGCTGTGGAACGACTTCGAGTTGTTCGGCCCCGAAGGCGTCGAGCGCAGCATGCGCGCGGCGCGCTACTTTGTCGACCAGGTGCAACGTGCCACGCGCCACGGCCAGCCCATGGGAGTCGCAGAACTGCGCGAAGAGGGCATGCGCTGCCGGGACTGGCTGCGCGACCAGCTCACCAATCCCGCGCACCGTTGCGCGCAGGTCGATGCCACGCTCGTCATCACCCATTTCGCCCCCAGCCTGCGCAGCAACGATGCGCGCTACCCGCTGAACGCTTCCACCGCGAGTTTCTGCAACGCGTATGACGACCTGATCGAACACAGCACGTTGTGGCTGCACGGGCACTTGCACTGCAGACATGACTACCGGGTGGGTGCGTCACGTGTGGTCTGCAACGCACGCGGCCTGGCAAGCAAGGGCGAAGACGGCGACTTCCAGCCTCAGGGCGTCTGGGAGATTTAAGCCCGAGCTGTCGATTCGATTTGCGTGAGATCCCAGCGCGGCAGCACGTCAAATGCCCCTGCCGCTCGGGCTGCATCAGGATGCGCCTGCAGGCGCAAGGCGCCCGCCAGAGCAATCATTGCGCCATTGTCCGTACACCACTCCAGTTCGGGAAAGAACAGTTGCACGCCCCGCGCAGACAGCGCCGAAGACAATTTCTCGCGCAACTGCCGGTTGGCACCCACCCCACCGGCGACAACCACCGATAAGCGCCCGGTCGCTTGCTGCGCACGCACGGTCTTGTGAACCAGCACGTCCGTAATGGCCTCCTGCGCTGCGGCAGCCAGATCGGCTCGTCCCTGTTCACAAATATTCGGACCCAGACCACGCACCTTGGTCAACACCGCGGTTTTCAAACCTGCGAAGGAAAAATCCAGATCCGGACTGTGCATCTTGGGCCGCGGCAACGCAAACGCCAACGGGTTGCCGAAAGCCGCCAGCCGCGCGAGTTCAGGTCCACCCGGGTAGCCCAGACCAAGCAATTTGGCCGATTTATCGAAGGCTTCACCCGCCGCATCGTCCACCGTTTCGCCAAGGAGGGTGTACTGCCCGAAAGCCTGCACATCAAGCAGCATGGTGTGTCCGCCCGACACAAGCAGCGCCAGAAATGGAAATGCCGGAGGCTGCTTCGATAGCAGGGGAGACAGCAGATGGCCTTCGAGATGGTGCACCCCGATCAAGGGCTTGCCCAGCGCCATGCCCAGGGCAGACGCCACACCAGCTCCTACCAGGAGCGCCCCGGCAAGTCCCGGCCCGCGCGTGTAGGCGATGGCATCCACTTCCCGCAAACGTACCCCGGCCTGCTTGAGTGCAAGGTCGGTGAGAGGCAGAAGACGACGAATGTGATCGCGCGAGGCAAGCTCGGGAACGACGCCGCCATAAGCCTGATGCATGTCAACCTGCGAATGCAAGGCGTGGCCGCGCAGTCCCGCTTCGGTGTCGTACAGTGCGGCGGCGGTTTCGTCGCACGACGTTTCAATTCCAAGAACCAGCATGTCCGGCAGTCTAGCTTTCCACGCCTCTTCGCGTCGCTCCGTTTCGCCCCCGCAACACTTTGACGCCATCGTCCTGGGCGCTGGCGCTGCGGGTCTGTTGTGTGCGGCGCTTGCCGGGCAGCGCGGAAGGCGCGTACTCCTGCTCGATCATTGGCCCAAAGTCGCCGAGAAAATCCGCATTTCGGGCGGCGGGCGGTGCAACTTCACCAATCTGCACACCAGGCCTGAAAACTTCCTGTCCGACAACCCGCATTTCTGCAAATCAGCACTATCGCGTTACACGCCACAAGACTTCATCGCGCTGCTGCATAAGTACCGCATCCGTTTTCACGAAAAACACAAGGGGCAACTGTTTTGCGACGAATCGGCTGAACAGATCATCTCCGCCTTGCTGGATGAATGCGCTGCCGGTCAAGTCACGCACTGGCAGCCCTGCGCGGTGGAAGCTGTCGAAGCTGCAACGCCCGGCTTCCGTTTGCGCACGGCAAGGGGCTGGGTAAGCGCAGACGCCCTGGTCGTGGCGACAGGGGGATTGTCGATTCCGCAGATTGGCGCAAGTCCGTTCGGCTATCAACTCGCCGAGCAGTTCGGCCTGACTATTGTGCCTCCCCGCCCTGCACTCGTGCCGCTGGCGTTCGACCCGGTGCTGTGGGCGCCGTTTGCTGACCTGAGCGGCGTATCCCTCGAAGTCGACATCCGCGCGGAATCTGCCAAGCGCGCCGTGACTTTTCACGAAGACCTGTTGTTCACCCACCGCGGACTCAGCGGTCCGGCGATTCTGCAAGCCTCCAGTTATTGGCAACCGGGCAAGGCATTGCAGATCAATCTACTCGGCGATCTGGACGAGACAGCCTGGATTCAGTCCAAGAACGGCAATCGCCGGACACTTGCAGTGGAACTCGGCCAATACGTACCGCAACGCCTTGCGCAGGCACTCGCGGCGCAGACCCCGGATGCCGATCGCCGCATGGCGGACTTGAGCGACAAGACACTGCGGGCGCTGTGGCGACAATGGCATGCATGGCCCGTGCGCCCAAGCGGCACGCTGGGCTGGCGCAAAGCCGAAGTCACTGCAGGCGGCGTAGATACCCGCGCCCTGTCTTCCTCGACCCTGATGGCGCATGCCGTGCCGGGGTTGTATTTCATCGGCGAAGTGGTCGATGTCACTGGCTGGCTAGGCGGCTACAATTTTCAGTGGGCTTGGAGTTCAGCTGCAGCCTGTGCGCAAGCACTGTGAGCCCCCCGGAGGTGCCCCTCGCCAACTCGTCTCCCGGGAGTTCAATAAATTTTGAGGCGACCCTGCGGTTTGCTGCGCAACAAAGCGCTCACCCGTTTGTTGTCCGGCATTTTTGTGCATATAATCTTTAGGTTTTTACTTTCGCAGCGGCAGGCCTTACCTTCTCGCGTCACTTCAAAATGACGCATATTTCCAATGCCGGCCTGCCTACACACGAAGCAAGTTCATCAATGACCACCATCCGCGTTAAAGAAAACGAGCCGTTCGACGTCGCTCTGCGCCGCTTCAAGCGCACCATTGAAAAACTCGGCCTGCTGACCGAATTGCGCGCCCGCGAGTTTTACGAAAAGCCCACCGCCGAACGCAAGCGCAAGAAGGCCGCGGCAGTCAAGCGCCATTACAAGCGCATCCGCAGCCAGACGCTGCCAGAGCGCAAGTACTGATTTTTGAGCAATCCGATGCGTGCCCGTCGTTTCGGTGCCCGCAACGGATTCCTGCTTGGAACAGCCCGCCTTTGATGCGGGCTTTTTGCATTGGACACACCATGACGATCAAAGACCGCGTTCAGGATGACATGAAGGCCGCCATGCGCGCCAAGGACGCCCCGTTGCTCGGCGCCATCCGCCTGTTGATGGCGGCGATGAAACAAAAAGAGGTAGACGAACGCATCAACCTGGACGACGCTTCCGTGGTGGCCATCATCGACAAGATGATCAAGCAGCGCCGCGATGCCATTGCCCAGTTCACACCGGCGGGGCGGCAGGACTTGGCGGACAAGGAAGCTGCCGAGATCGCCGTGCTCGAGCGCTATCTCCCCGCACGGCTTGACGCCGACGCCATCGACGCCGAAATCCGCGCCCTGATGGCACAGACCGGTGCCAGCGGCCCGCAGGACCTGGGCAAGCTCATGGGGCCGCTCAAGGCGCAACTCGCCGGTCGCGCCGATATGGGGCTGGCGGCAGCGCGCGCCAAGGCGCTTCTCAGCGGCGCATAAGAGCTGACTCAACCCAGTGAACGCATCATCAACCACCGCGCAGCGCCCCTTGCTGGTGTTTTCGCATGCCAACAGTTTTCCGGCGCCGGTCTATCGCAAGCTGTTCCAGGCACTCGATCCGGCGTTTCGTGTGCGTGCTGTGCCGATGTTCGGCCACGATGCGCGCTACCCGGTGCGCGATGGCTGGAAGCCATTGGCGCAGCAACTGATCGACTATCTGCGGCATGATTGCCACGGCGAGCCTGCCGTGCTGGTCGGCCATTCACTCGGCGGCTATCTCAGCCTGATGGCGGCGCACAGCCACCCTGACCTGGCGCAACAGGTCATTTTGCTCGATTCACCCGTCGTGGCGGGCTGGCGGGCGCGCCTGCTCTGGCTGTCCAAGCGGACGGGGCTGGGTGAACGGTTTTCGCCCGCCGCTGCCGCCAAGCGGCGCCGAACTCAATGGCCGGATGTCGCCGCAGTGCAAACGCATTTCTCCTCAAAACCGGCATTCCAGCAGTGGGACCCGGACATGCTGCGCGACTACTCCGCTTCAGGCACGACCCCCCACGCACAGGGACGGTCGCTGGCCTTCGAGCGCGAGGTGGAATATCGCATCTACAAAACCCTGCCTCATCAACTCGGACGACTCGCGCGCAAGCCATTTCCAGTGCCCGTGAGTTTCATCGGCGGGCGGGGCTCGCGCGAAATCCGCATGACGGGACTGGGTGCGACGCAACGCCTCGTCCAGGGACGCCTGTACTGGCTTGACGGCTCACATCTGTTCCCATTCGAATCTCCGCAGGAGACCGCACGGTTGATCGAACACGCTGCCGATGCGGCAAATAGCTTCTGTCATCCAGGTCTCAAAACCTGCTCCCTATAATGCACTTTTACCGGCATCCGTCGCGGCTATGACCAAATATGTGTTCGTCACCGGCGGTGTGGTGTCCAGCTTAGGCAAGGGCATCTCATCCGCATCTCTCGCCGCGATTCTTGAATCGCGCGGCCTCAAAGTCACCCTCATCAAACTCGATCCGTACATCAACGTCGATCCGGGGACGATGAGCCCCTTCCAGCATGGCGAAGTGTTCGTCACGGAAGACGGGGCGGAAACCGACCTCGATCTGGGGCATTACGAGCGTTTCATCACCACCCGCATGCGCCGGGTGAACAACTTCACCACCGGCCAGATCTACGACAGCGTGTTGCGCAAGGAGCGGCGCGGCGAGTATCTGGGCAAGACGGTTCAGGTGATTCCGCACATCACCAATGAAATCCAGGACTTCGTGCGTCGCGGCGCCGGCGAAGGCACACCGGAGGCTGTCGACGTGGCGATGGTGGAGATTGGCGGCACGGTGGGCGACATCGAATCACTGCCCTTTCTCGAAGCTGCACGGCAGATGAGCCTGCGCATGAAGCGGGGTGACTGCGCCTTCGTCCACCTCACCCTCGTCCCCTTCATTCCAGCCGCGGGCGAACTCAAAACCAAACCCACGCAGCACAGCGTGCAGAAGCTGCGTGAAATCGGCATCTCGCCGGACGCCCTGCTCTGCCGCGCCGACCGCCCGATTCCCGATGACGAGCGCGCCAAGATCTCCATGTTCTCCAACGTGCATGAAGACGCGGTGATCTCCGTGTGGGACGTGGACACCATCTACAAGATTCCGCAGATGCTGCACGCCCAGCACCTCGACGACATCATCTGCGAAAAGCTCGGGATCAGTGCGCCGCCTGCCAATCTCAAGGTCTGGGACGATCTGGTGCGGGCGCTGGAGCATCCGCAGTACACGGTTCGCATCGCCATGGTGGGCAAATATGTCGACCTGTCCGACTCGTACAAATCGCTCAACGAGGCGCTGCGCCATGCCGGCATCAAGACCAGTTCGCGGGTGGAGATCAGCTATCTCGACTCGGAAAACATCGAGTCGGCCAACATTGCCCAGCTCGATGCCTTCGATGCGGTCCTGGTACCCGGCGGCTTTGGCCAGCGCGGAGTGGAAGGCAAGATTCTGGCTGCGCAATACGCGCGCGAGCACCGTATTCCCTATCTGGGAATTTGCCTGGGGATGCAGGTGGCCACCATCGAATTCGCCCGTCACGTCGCTGGGCTGCCGCAGGCCAACAGCACCGAGTTCGACCCCGACACGCCCCAACCCGTCATCGCCCTGATCGACGAGTGGCAGGACCGCGATGGCACCATCCAGAAGCGCCACGCCGGCTCTGACCTGGGCGGCACCATGCGTCTGGGCGCGCAAAGCTCCGACGTCAAAGCCGGCACATTGGCCCACAGCATTTATGGCAATGTGGTAACTGAACGCCACCGCCATCGCTACGAGGCCAACGAGCATTACCTCGCAACTTTGCAAAAGGCCGGCCTGGTGATTTCGGCGATCACCCAGCGCGAGCATCTGACCGAAATCGTCGAACTGCCGCAGACCGTGCATCCCTGGTTCGTTGGCGTGCAATTCCATCCGGAATTCAAGTCCACTCCCTGGGGCGGTCATCCGCTGTTCACCGCCTTTGTGCAAGCCGCCTTGCAGCGCCATCAACACAACGCACAAGCCGCCTGACCCGACACACCTCCATGCCCACACCCCAAACGCTTTGCGGCTTCCCGGTTGGTCTCGACCAACCGTTTTTCCTCATCAGCGGCCCCTGCGTGGTCGAGTCCGAGCAGTTGCAGATGGATGTGGCAGGCACGCTGCGCGACATCTGCAAATCGCTCGACATCCCGCTGATTTTTAAGTCGAGCTACGACAAGGCCAATCGTTCCAGTGGCACGTCGTTTCGCGGCCCCGGCATGGAACAGGGCCTGGACATCCTCGCCAAAGTGCGCCGTGAGCTGGGCGTGCCCATCCTCACCGATGTGCACACTTCCGAAGAGGCGCCGCGCGTGGCAGAGGTGGTGGATGTGCTGCAGACGCCCGCGTTCCTGTGCCGCCAGACTGATTTCATCCACGCCGTCAGCAGCCTGGGCAAGCCGGTAAACATCAAGAAGGGGCAGTTTCTCGCACCCGGCGACATGAAAAACGTCATCGCCAAGGCGCGCGCGGCCGCCGTGGATGCCGGGCATCCCGACACCCTGCTCATGGCCTGCGAACGCGGCGTGAGCTTCGGCTACAACAATCTGGTGTCGGACATGCGGTCGCTGGCCATCATGCGCGAGACGCAAAGCCCGGTGGTGTTTGACGCCACGCATTCGGTGCAACTGCCCGGGGGACAGGGCACCAGCTCCGGCGGGCAACGCGAGTTCGTCCCGGTGCTGGCCCGCGCAGCAATTGCGGCAGGCGTCTCTGGCGTGTTCATGGAAACCCATCCCGACCCGGCAAACGCGCTGAGCGACGGCCCCAATGCGGTGCCGCTCCACCACATGCGCGCCCTGCTCGAAAGCCTCAAAGAGATCGACGCTGCGGTCAAGCGCCGCGGCTTTCTCGAGACCCAATTCAACTGAACCACACCATGAGCGCCTACATCCTCGCTCACGTCGATGTGACCGATCCGCAGCAATACGAGCAATACAAGGTGCTGTCCTCCAAAGCCATTGCCACGCATGGCGCGGAGGTCTGCATCCGGGGCGGCGAGTTGCAGGTGCTCGAAGGCGATTGGGCGCCCACGCGTATCGTGCTGTTGAAGTTTCCCGACATGGCCGCAGCACGCATGTTCTACGACAGCGCCGAATATCTCCTGGCGCGGCAGGCCCGCGCCGGTGCAGCCACCATGCGCATGGTCGCCGTCCAGGGCGTGTCATTCAATCCACATTCAAATCCACCCTTTCCCGAACAGGAGTCACCATGAGTGCCATCGTTGACCTCACCGCCCGCGAAATCCTCGACAGCCGCGGCAATCCCACCGTCGAATGCGACGTGGTACTGGAAACCGGTTTCATCGGCCGCGCCGCAGTGCCATCGGGCGCATCCACCGGCACGCGCGAAGCAATGGAACTGCGCGATGGCGACAAGTCGCGCTACGGCGGCAAAGGTGTGCTGCGTGCGGTCGAACACATCAATACGGAAATCACGGAAGCCGTGATGGGTCTGGACTCCACCGAGCAGGCCTTTCTCGATCAGACCATGATCGACCTCGACGGCACGCACAATAAGTCGCGCCTGGGCGCCAACGCCATTCTGGCTGTGAGCATGGCGGTGGCCAAGGCCGCGGCGGAAGAAGCCGGCATGCCGATTTACCAGTACCTCGGTGGCTTCTCGGCGCGCGAGCTGCCGGTGCCGATGATGAACGTGATCAACGGTGGCGCCCACGCCAACAACAGCCTGGACATGCAGGAGTTCATGATCATGCCGGTCGGCGCGCCCAACTTCCACGAGGCGTTGCGGTACGGTGCGGAAGTGTTCCATGCGCTGAAAGGCATCCTGAATGACCGTGGCCTGCCCACCACGGTGGGCGACGAAGGCGGCTTCGCTCCGAATGTGGAAAACCACGAGGCGGCGCTGCAACTCATCGTCGAAGCCATCGAGAAGGCGGGCTACCGCCCGGGCGAACAGATCGCCATCGCGCTCGACCCCGCATCGAGCGAGTTCTTCAAGGACGGCAAGTATCACCTCGAAGGCGAAGGGCTGGTGCTCTCCACCGAAGAGATGGTCGATTTCTACGACAACTGGCTCGGCAAGTACCCCATCGTGTCGATCGAAGACGGGCTCGCCGAACAGGATTGGGACGGCTGGAAGCTGCTCAACTCCCGTCTGGGCAAGAAGGTGCAGTTGGTGGGCGACGACATTTTCGTCACCAACACCTCCATCCTGAAAAACGGCATCGCCGACAAACTGGCAAACTCCATCCTCATCAAAGTGAACCAGATCGGAACCCTGACCGAGACCTTCGCCGCAATCGAAATGGCCAAGCGCGCGGGTTGGACTGCGGTGATTTCGCACCGCTCGGGCGAAACTGAAGACAGCATCATTGCCGACATCGCCGTGGCTACCAACGCCGGCCAGATCAAAACCGGCTCACTGTCGCGCTCGGACCGGATCGCCAAATACAACCAGTTGCTGCGTATCGAGGAAAACCTGGGCGAGACTGCGCGTTTCCTCGGCCGCGACGTGTTCTACAACCTGCGCTGATTTCGCAGACCACCACTCGGCATTGCCACCGTTTGCCAAGACTTCACCATCATGCGCTGGGTCACCGTCCTGCTCGTCAGTCTGCTGCTGCTGCTGCAATGGCCACTGTGGTTTGGCGAACGGGGATGGTTTGCCGTGCAGCGGCTGGAAAATCAGCTCGGCCAGCAAAATCAGGCCAATGTCCTTGCGCAGCAAGACAATGATCGTCTGGCCGCGGAAGTGCAAGACCTGAAAACCGGTCTGAGCGGCGTGCAGGATCAGGCGCGCCGGGAAATGGGCATGGTCAAGCCTGATGAAGTTTTCGTGCAGATCGTGCCGCCCACGCGAACGGGCAGCTTGCCAGCCAGCGCTGCCAATCCCGCACCGCCCGCCGCAAAGTAAACGCAGGCAGGGAGCGGGCTGTGCCTCGCACGTTCAATGACGGTTTGCGGGCACCGGCGGCTGATCCAGATGGTTCAGAAACACTTGCGCCGCATCGACTGCGTCAAACGCATAGCCTTGACCACAAAATTCGCAGCGTACGTCCACCTCGCCCTGATCCACGAGAATCGACTCCACCTCCTCACGCCCCAGCATGCGCAACATTCCAGCCACCCGCTCGCGCGAGCAGGTGCAATGAAAGCGCGGAGACTGCGGCTCGAACACGCGCGCCCCTTCCTCCCAGAACAAGCGCCGCAAAATCTCTTCCGGCGCAAGCTGCAGCAATTCGTCGGTCGACAAGGTGGCGGCAAGATGCCGCGCGCGCTGAAAATCCTCCCCGGGATCGTCCACGCCCTCCGCGGCTTGCTGCGCGCCCGGCATGCGCTGCAGCAACAGTCCGCAAACGACTTGGTCGTTGTTTGCCAGCATGAGCATGGAGTCGATCTGCTCGGATTGCGCCAGATACTGTTCCAGCATGGCCGCCAGTGACG
>JBAUTC010000399.1:0-3677 GCA_049582025.1 Thiomonas sp. | reverse complement strand
TTCGGCCTGTCCATCGTGATCGACAACCTGCTGTTTCAGGGCTTCGGCGCGAATACGCAGTCGCTGGCGCCGAGCATCGGCGACCTGTCGTATTCGAGCTGGAACGTGTTCGGCAATATGTACGTCTCGCAGCTTGACGTACTCACTTTCGTCAGCGCCATCGTCGTGCTGGGCTGCCTGCAACTGATCCTCTCGTATACCGCCACCGGCCGCGCGATCCGGGCAACCGCGGAGGATCCGGGCGCGGTGGATCTGATCGGCATTGACGCGAACGGGGTGTATTCCGCGGCGACCGCGATTGCGATGGTGTTGATCGCCATCGCGGGTGCGTTCCTGGCGATGCGCGCCACCTTCACTCCGTATACAGGATCGTCGCAGTTGCTGTTCGCCTTCGAAGCCGTGGTGATCGGCGGCGTCGGTTCGCTTTGGGGCACCCTGCTGGGCGGCATCGTGCTCGGCGTGGCGCAAAGCCTGGGAGCGCAGATCAACCCCATCGGCTTCCAGATCTCGGGGCACGCCGTGTTTCTCGCCATCCTCATCCTGCGGGTCTATGCAGGACACTTCAAGAGCCTGGGCTGGCGCTGGCCCGCCCGCCCGCTTCGCATCAAAGGAGCATCGGCATGAACGACCCTCGCCGCCTTTCTCTTCAGGATGGCGTGGCCATCGTGCGCTGGACCCCGCAGTCCGCGGGCTTCGCCGTCGTCCTCGCGGTGGTCCTGGCCTTTCTGGCGATTGCGCCGATGTTCCTGCACGCCGAGGCGATCGACCGGCTCACCACCCTGTTCATCTACATCCTGCTAGCCAGCATGTGGAACGCGCTCGCCGGCTACGGCGGCCTGATTTCCATCGGGCAGCAGGCGTTCATGGGCCTCGCGGCCTACGTGCTGATTCGGCTGTCGGCCGCCGGCATCAACGTCTACGGCGCACTTGCTCTGTCAGTGGTGATCGTCGGACTGGTCTCGATTCCGCTGGGCCAGCTGATGCTCAAGCTACGCGGCGGAGAGTTCGCCATCGGCATGTGGGTGCTTGCCGAGCTGCTGCATCTGCTCGTCACCATCGACCCGATCACTCAGGGCGAAACGGGCACCTCGCTGATCGCGATGAGCCGCTATGCCCCCGACGTGCGCCGCGCCGACACCTACTGGATGGCGCTGGCGCTCATGGTCATCCTGCTGGGCATCCTCTTCTTGCTGCTGCGTGGACGCATCGGCGCTTCGCTGCAGGCCATCCGCGACGACGATACGGCTGCCGCCTCCATCGGCGTCAACGTCTTCCGCAGCAAGCACGTGCTGTTCTTCCTGTCCGCCATCGGCTGTGCGGCGGGCGGGGCGCTGTGGCTGGCCACCTCGATCACCTTCCAGCCCCGCACCTTCTTCAGCCCGCAATGGACGGCCTACATGCTGTTCATGGTCATCGTCGGCGGGATCGGCACCTTTGAAGGGCCGATCATCGGCGCCATCCTGTTCTTCATCGCCGAGGCCTATTTTGGCGCCACTGGCGTGGTCTACCTCATCGGTCTCGGCGTCCTGGCCATCGGCTTCGCCTTGTTCTTCCCCAGCGGCATCTGGGGTGCACTGGAACAACGTTACGCGCTTCGGCTGATTCCGATCGGCTACCAACTTCGATTTGCCAGACTCAAGGCAACCATGGGTTTGAACGAGCAGGTGAAATAGGCCGGACAACAGTGCTTGCGGTCCGTGCATTGACAGCAACTGGACCTGCTCGGAACTCTCCGGCCAACATCGGTTTTTCGATGGCATTCGCCTGCCACCTCGCTGCACCTACCTTACGGAGACATCCATGAACAAGATTTCGATGCTGATTGCCGGACAACATGTCCAGGCGGCGAATGGGGCCACGTTCGATCGCCTCAACCCCCTTGATGGAAGCGTGGCCACCACGGCGCCAGCCGCCAGCGCGGCGGACGCTGTCGCGGCCGTCAACGCGGCCGCGAAGGCCTTCCCCGCCTGGGCCGCAACCGGCCCAGGCGAGCGTCGCGCCATGCTGATGAAGGCCGCACAGTCGCTCGAGGCGAAGTCCGAGGCGTTCGCCAACGCCGTCGCCACTGAAACCGGGGGATCGGCCATGTGGGCAGGTTTCAACGTGCATCTCGCGGCCGGAATGTTGCTGGAGGCCGCAGCGCTGACCACACAGATCAGCGGCGAAGTCATTCCCTCGGATGTGCCGGGCAGTCTGGCCATGGCCATACGTCAACCGGCTGGGGTCGTACTTGGCATGGCACCGTGGAACGCGCCCATCATCCTGGGTGTACGCGCAGTCGCGACTCCCCTGGCGTGTGGCAACACTGTCGTCCTCAAGGGATCGGAGCTCTGCCCGGCGACCCATGGCTTGATTGTCGAGGCCCTGCAGGATGCGGGCCTTCCGGCGGGAGTGGTGAATTTCGTCACCAACGCGCCGGCTGATGCCGGCGAGGTGGTGGGCGCCATGATTGCCCATCCCGACGTGCGACGTGTCAACTTCACTGGCTCGACGCGTGTGGGCAAGATCATTGCATCGCTCTGCGCCCAGCACCTCAAGCCGGCAGTGCTCGAACTCGGCGGCAAGGCACCCTTGGTGATACTCGACGACGCCGACATCGATGCTGCGGTCAGCGCTGCAGCCTTCGGAGCCTTCGCGAACTCGGGTCAGATCTGCATGTCAACCGAGCGCATCATCGTCGACGAGAGCATCGCCGACAACTTTGTGTCCCTGCTGGCGGCCAAGGCAGGCAGCCTGCCGCTCGGGGATCCGCGCAAGGGCCCGGCCGTGCTCGGCTCGGTCGTCGACATGACGACGGTCCAGCGCTGCAACGCACTCATCGACGACGCCCTGGCCAAGGGCGCCGTGCTGGTTTGTGGCGGCAAGGCCGACAACACGCTCATGCCGGCCACCCTGCTCGATTACGTCACTCCGGATATGCGGATTTTTCGCGACGAATCGTTCGGTCCGGTCAAACCGATCGTGCGGGTCAAGGGCCTTGAGGCGGCGATTGCCTGCGCCAACGACAACGAATACGGTCTGTCCGCCGCCGTCTTTGGACGCGATGTGGCGCGTGCAATGAACGTGGCCAGGCGCATCGAATCCGGGATCTGTCATGTCAACGGGCCGACCGTCCACGATGAGGCGCAGATGCCCTTCGGCGGCGTCAAAGGCAGCGGGTATGGCCGATTCGGCGGCAAGGCGGGCATAAACGAGTTCACCGAACTGCGCTGGATCACCGTGCAGACAACACCGCGCCATTACCCATTCTGACCGATGGAAAATCGCCGCGAACAGGTAGCGCGTTCCGAGGCGTCGGAGCCCGCATGCGCCCGCGGGATGCCGCGATGAGCAGGCCGGTGCTAATGTTGCTGCCAGGATTGCTGTGCGATGCTGCTGTCTGGGAATCGCAAGGCGTCGATCTCCATGGCATCGCTGACTGCCGCGTGCCCGATTACGGCTTGCGCGACAGCATCGACTCCATGGCCGAGCATGTTCTCGAAGTGGCTCCGCCAGGGCCGTTTGCCCTGGCCGGACACTCAATGGGGGGACGCGTTGCCCTCGCGGTGATCGCGCGCGCCACAGCGGGTGGAGCGCCTGGCGCTGCTGGACACCGGATTTCAGCCTCTCGCAGCCGGGGCGGCCGGAGAGACCGAGCGCGCCGGCCGTCACAAGCTGCTCAGCCGCGCGCAAAACGA
>JBAUTC010000398.1:0-3670 GCA_049582025.1 Thiomonas sp. | reverse complement strand
CAAAGGAAGGCAGTCTGGTCGATCAGGTGGCTCAAAAAATGTGGCGCGAACATGGAGCACCGCCGCAACACATTTCCCGTGTGCAAACCCAAAATGCAGTGGTTGGTCTGATGCGCGACATGCAAGTGGCGGCAGTCGGCGTGGTCACACCTGTCGTTGCCAAAGCTTGGGCCGACAAAGGCGGCATCGTGCTCGCCCATCAGCCCATGCCCTTCTGGGCCGTGATTGCCGCACCCAACGTTTCTGAACAGCAAGTTCAAGCTGTGCGCAAAGCCCTGCTCGGCCCATCCGCTTCCACGGTCAACAGCGCATTGCACATCCCCGGCTGGGAACCCGGCGACCCAAAATCGTATGCCGACTTCCTGAAGTGGCTGAAGGAATAACGCCCTTCAGCCACCCAGCGCTCAGCCGCGTTCGAACACGATCTGTCCGTTTTTGACGTTGACCGGAATCACGTCCTTCGGGCCGAAGTGGCCTTCGAGAATCAGCTTGGCAAGCGGGTTCTCGATACGCTGCTGAATCGCGCGCTTGAGCGGCCGCGCGCCGAACACAGGGTCGAAACCTTCGCGGGAGATTTCCGCCAGAGCTTCGCTGCTGATGTCGAGTCGCATGTCGAGTTGCGCCAGCCGCGCTTCAAGGCCGCGCATCTGGATGCGAGCAATGTCGGCGATCTGCTTTTCGCCCAGCGCGTGGAACACCACCACTTCGTCGATGCGGTTGAGGAACTCAGGGCGGAAATGCGCCTTGACCTCTTCCCACACCGCGTCGCGAATCTCCTGTTGAGGCTGTCCGCTCATGGCCATGATCTGGTGCGAGCCGAGGTTCGAGGTCATCACGATTACGGTGTTCTTGAAGTCCACGGTGCGGCCCTGACCGTCGGTCAGGCGGCCATCGTCGAGCACCTGCAACAGCACGTTGAACACGTCCGGGTGCGCCTTTTCCACCTCATCGAACAGCACCACGCTATACGGCTTGCGGCGCACCGCCTCGGTGAGATAGCCGCCTTCGTCGTAGCCCACATAGCCGGGCGGCGCGCCAATCAGGCGGGCGACCGAATGCTTCTCCATGAACTCGCTCATGTCAATGCGCACGATGTGCTCGTCGGTGTCGAACAGGAACTCGGCCAGCGCCTTGGTCAGCTCGGTCTTGCCCAAGCCAGTGGGGCCGAGGAACAGGAAGGAGCCGTAGGGCCGACGCGGGTCGGACAGGCCGGCGCGTGAGCGGCGGATGGCATCGGACACCGCGCGGATGGCCTCGTCCTGACCCACCACGCGGCGATGCAGGCGCTCTTCCATGTGCACCAACTTGTCGCGCTCGCCCTGAACCAGCTTGGAGACGGGGATGCCGGTGGAGCGCGAGACGACTTCGGCGATTTCTTCCGCACCCACCTGGGTGCGCAGCAGACGCCGCACCTGCGGCTTGCCGTCGCCAGCGGTTTCCTTGGCCTGCGCTTCGTGCAACGTGCGCTCCAATTCAGGCAGACGGCCATATTGCAGCTCAGCCAACTTGTTGAAGTCGCCCTTGCGTTTGAATTCCTCGATCTCGAAGCGCACCTTGTCGATCTCTTCCTTGATGTGCGCAGAGCCCTGCACCGCAGCCTTCTCGGCCTTCCAGATTTCCTCGAGGTCGGCGTATTCACGGTCGAGTTTGGCGACCTCCTCCTGCAACAGCACGAGGCGCTTGCGCGAGGCTTCGTCCTTTTCCCGCTCCACCGCGGCCATTTCGATCTTGAGCTGAATGCGGCGACGGTCGAGCTTGTCCATCACCTCTGGCTTGGAGTCGATCTCGATCTTGATCTTGGCCGCAGCCTCGTCGATCAGATCGATGGCCTTGTCGGGCAGGAAGCGGTCGGTGATGTAGCGGTGGCTGAGTTCCGCCGCGGCAACGATGGCCGGGTCGGTGATCTCCACCCCATGGTGCACCTCGTACTTTTCCTGCAGCCCGCGCAGGATGGCGATGGTGTCCTCCACGCTGGGTTCGTCCACCAGCACCTTCTGGAAACGGCGTTCCAGCGCGGCGTCCTTCTCGATGTATTTGCGATATTCGTCGAGCGTGGTCGCGCCAATGCAGTGCAGTTCGCCGCGCGCCAGAGCCGGCTTGAGCATATTGCCGGCATCCATCGCGCCCTCGCCCTTGCCCGCGCCAACCATGGTGTGAAGTTCGTCGATGAATACCAGCGTCTGGCCGGCGTCTTGGGACAACTCCTTGAGCACATTCTTCAGCCGCTCCTCGAACTCGCCGCGGAACTTGGCCCCGGCCAGCAACAGGGCGATGTCGAGCACCAGAAGTCGCTTGCCGCGCAGGCTGTCGGGCACTTCGTCGTTGACGATGCGCTGCGCCAGCCCCTCGACAATCGCGGTCTTGCCCACGCCGGGCTCGCCGATGAGCACCGGATTGTTCTTGGTGCGGCGCTGCAGCACCTGGATGGTGCGGCGAATCTCGTCGTCACGGCCGATCACCGGGTCGAGCTTGCCCTGGCGGGCGCGCTCGGTCAGATCAATGGTGTATTTTTTCAGCGACTCGCGCGCACCTTCGGCCTCGGCGCTGTTCACCGCCTGGCCGCCACGCACTGCCTCGATGGCAGCGTCCAGCGATTTGCGGGTCACGCCGTTTTCACGCGCCAGCCGCCCGGCCTCGCCCTTGTCGTCAGCCACGGCAAGCAGAAACAGCTCGCTGGCAATGAACTGGTCACCGCGCTTGGTGGCCTCTTTCTCGGTGATGTTGAGCAGACCGTTGAGCTCACGGCTGACCTGCACATTGCCATCGGTACCTTCCACTTCGGGCAGGCGGTCAATGGCCTGTGCCATGGCCTGGTTCAAGCCTGGAACATTCGCCCCGGCGCGTGCGAGCAGCGCCTTGGGGCCGTCCTGTTCGAGCAGGGCTTGCAAAAGATGCACCGGCTCGATATAAGCGTTGTTGCCAGTGACCGCGAGCGACTGCGCCTCGGCCAATGCCTCCTGAAACTGGGTGGTGAGTTTTTCGATCCGCATGGAATCCTCCGTCCTGAACTGCCGTATAGATACGGCGTCATTGGTGGATTTTCAAGCGCGAACGGGTCAAACTTATTGATCTGACCCCGGCTGCGGGAGACGCCCCTTCAGCGCTTGAGCTTGGCGAAGGCGTCGGCCATGGCGGTGTTTTGCACTGCTGGCGAAGCCCCGCCGGAGCGCGGACGTGCGGCCGAGACGCCATCTCGTCGCGCCCTGCCGCCTGCGGCCTGCCCTTGGGCCGCGACGCCGCCTGAACGTGCGGCATCGCGCGCCGGGTCTGCCGGACGCATGGACAGGGCAATGCGCTTGCGCGGCACGTCCACCTCGACCACGCGCACCTTGACGATGTCGCCGGTCTTCACCACCTCGCGGGCATCGTTCACAAAGCGCTGCGCCATTTGCGACACATGCACCAGCCCGTCCTGATGCACCCCCAGATCGACAAAGGCGCCAAATGCAGTGACGTTGGTAACCGTGCCCTCAAGCTGCATGCCGGGCTGGAGTTGATGGATGTCGTGCACGCCCTCGAGCAGCTTGGCGGTGCGAAATTCCGGGCGCGGATCACGGCCGGGCTTTTCCAGTTCGGCCAGCACGTCGCGTACGGTGAAGGCACCGAACTGCGCGTCCACAAACTGTTCGGGTCGCAGACCTTGCAGCGCCTCGCGATTGCCCATCAGCAG
>JBAUTC010000397.1:0-5158 GCA_049582025.1 Thiomonas sp. | reverse complement strand
TGTGGAATGTCAATTTTCATTCCATCGGACTGCTTGGCGACAAAAAACGCCAAATTGGCGATGGCAGTGGCATTGCCCCCATTTGGATTAAATGGATCGTGCATTGCCTCCTTCGCGGTAAAGCCTTGGAGATCCACCATACACGTGATCAGGCGCGATTGCAGGTCTTGCACCTTGCCTGTATCTGCAAAATAACGGGGCAACTGCGCATAGGCGCCCTTCAAAACACCAGGACCCAAGCCTAAATTGCATTGCTCCAAAGACGCGTTCTTTGGACCGCGCTTTTCGCTCCACAGCTTCTTGCCATCATCGATATTGAAATCGGCAGGATTGCCGCCCATCTCATTCATCAGGGCAAGATATTGATTACCCTCTTGGGTGATTGAGGCCGCATTTGCCTGGCTGGCAAATCCTCCGATCCACAACATGGCGGGTAGCGCAACCCCGGCCAATATGGCCGTCTTTTTTGTACGGTTTCTCATAGTCTCCTCGCAGCGGTGAATAAACCAGAATGCGCGAAGCCGAAAGACTTCGCGCATGAGATGCATCAGGACACCGTGGTGTCTGCTGTGGCCGTATCGCCCTTGCTATCGATCCAGGACACAGTCACCTTGTCACCGGATTTTCCGCCTTTGAAGTGGAACTCCAGGAACGGATTTTTGGAGATAGCGGTGCCCCAGTCGCAGGTCAAGACGGTCTTGTCATTGTTTTTGCAAGTGACGGACTGGATGAAATGGGCGGGAATCAATTTTCCTTCCTTGTCCTTCATCAGGCCGGTTTCTTCGGGGTGAGTCATCAGAACGCGAACCACCACCGTATCGCCATCGACGTTTGCCCGCATACGCATCGGGTAAGCCATAGTGTTACTCCTTCAATTGGATAAATGCTGTCTGCCAGCAAAAATTCAGGTAATTTCAATCAGGATGCAAGATCGCGATTAACCGCCGCAGCCGCCAAGCGTGACCTTGATCTCTTTCTTGCTGAACAACAGTTTGTCGCCAACCTTCGCCACAGCGTAAACATTGCAGGTCTGCGCCATTTTGATACGACCCGCAACGTTGGGTACGGAAGCATCTGTCATGTTGAACATGGCGGCCATTGCAGTCGGGTTTTTCTCGACCAGGATGGCGAGTGCAGTCGTACCAGCCGCGCTGCTTTTGACACCAACCGGCACAACAGCGCCGTTTTCTGCGATATCCGGACCGATGATGGTGACATCGGTGCTTTCGGTGGGAGTACCGCCCCAGATCTTGACAGCTTCGTCAAAAGACTTAGCTTCAAACAGGGGAGCATTCCAGCCCGGAGCATCAGCGGCAAGGGCAACATTGGGCATGAGACCAGCCGTTGCAGCAGCGCCCAAGGCGGCTGCGCCTGCACCGATTTGCATGACCTGGCGACGAGTTTGATTCATCAGTCTTCTCCTTAAGGTGAACAGGACGTACCTGTATCTAAATATAACGTCTTACTGCTTTGCGCCGTCGACAATCCAATCGGCAATCATCTTGGCATCGGCCTCGCTGATGGTTTGGGGTGGCATGGGAATGGAACCCCAGACACCGGAACCACCCTTGATGATGCGCGTCGTCAGGTCGGCAACCATGTCCTTCTTGCCACCGTACTTGCCGGCAACCTCCTTGTAGCCGGGACCGACGAGCTTGTTGTCGCCAAAACTATGGCAGGCGATACAGCCACTGCCCTTGATCAGCGCGATCACCTTTGCGTTGGGATCATTGGCTGCGGCAGACTTTTTCTCTTCGGACTTCTTCAGCTCGGCTTTGGAGAGCGTCACCTGGCCACGGATCGGGCCCCAAGAACGGGTCTCATCGGCCAAGTTACCCCATGTGTTCATGGCGTAGCCAGGGATAAAGGTTTCCACCTTTGGTTGTGGGGCGCAGTTTTTCATGCATTCGACATTGTGAGTATCCGGGATACCCCCATTTCCGAGCTCTTTCCCGGGCCACATGCCGTGGTTCCAAGTCATGCCGTTGCGGTTGGGCAGCATGTCTTGGACCTGCTGCACATTGTCGCGCGTCAATACGAAATTCGACGGCACAACATTCGCCAGATTCATCAGGTAAGCCACCAGCGCATAGGTGTCATCCCAACTCAGGGAAAGCGGTGCGTTCCACGGCATGGCGCGGTGGATGTAGTCGAACAGCGTCGACAACGTGGATAGCCGTTCGATGGAAGTTCCACCATTCACCAGCGATGCCACCCGGCCAGTCTTGATGTCTTGCTTCGATGCCTGATAGGCACCGACCAACGGGGGAAACACCGCATTGGAATCGGCGAAGTCCCCGTGGCAGGATGCACATTTTGCCTCCCACAATTTGGTTCCGGTTGCAACGCTGCCCTGGCCAGGGGGCAAACCATCAAAATCAGGACGAACGTCAATATTCCATGCGTTGATCTCGTCGGGAGTCGCCGCACGACCAAGGGTGCCGTCTGATTTGATTGCGCGAGCAGACACTTGCGTGTTGACAGGCAGACCTGCCGCCAAAGCGGAGCCAGCAAATGCGCCGCTCAAAATGACCGCGAACGCGGCCTTACGAATTCGCGAGTTGGACATTGCGAATATCTCCATTTTCTTCAACTTGCCAGGTTTGAATTGCGTTGTTGTGGTAGACCGAGCGGCTGCCGCGAATTTTGCGCAGCTCCTGATAGGTGGGCTGCACCATGCCAGTCTCGTCCACAGCGCGACTTTGCAGGAAAGCAGATTTCCCTTTCCACACCCAGGGGACGTTGAAACGCGTCAGTGCCTTGTTCTGCACGGGCCCCTCGATCCGCGCGGGCTGCCAACTGACGCCGCCGTCGAAGGACACATCAACGCGCTTGATCTTGCCACGGCCGGACCAAGCCAAACCTGTGACGTTGTATACACCTTTGTCCATCAGCACTTGTCCGCCAGAGGGGGAGGTGATGACAGATTTGCACTCCATGACCGAGGTGTACTGGCGCTGGATGCCATTGGGCATCATGTCAACATACCCGAGCACCTCATCCTTGGTGGCAAAAGGTGCGCGCCCGAGCTTGATGCGGCGCAGGTACTTGATCTGCGATACCCCCTCGACACCCGGCACGACCAAACGCAGCGGATAACCGTTTTCAGCGCGGAGCATTTCGCCGTTCTGACCGTACGCCACCAAAACCTCACCAGACAGCACGAGCGACATGGGGATGGTGCGGTTTTCGTGGGAACCGTCCGCGCCTTCTGCCATGATGAAGCGCACGCCCTTCAGGTCCGCGCCACAGTCTTCGAGTAGATCGATCAGCGGAACGCCTGTGAACTCGCTGCACGACACCATGCCATGCGTGTACTGCACAGTCGGCACCGCGACATTTCCCCACTCCATTGCCGAGTTGGCGCCGCATTCGATGAAATGAATACGCGAAACGGGCTGCATGCGCATGATGTCGCCCACGGAATAGACCTTGGGATTCTTGATCAGCCCTTTTTCGCCCATCACCATCAGACGATGGTCTTCCGGGTTGATCTCATACCAACCTTGGTGTGAACGGTTGAAATGCAAGCCAGACGGCGTGATGATGCCAAACATGCCTTGCAGCGGCGCAAACGCCACGTTGGCCTGCGTGACGGCAGCCAGACCGGGGCTGATGCGGCGCACAAGATTCTTTTCGTACTTGATGGGCATGCCATAAGGAGGCTCGTCAACGCCGCGGCCCAGGGTGGTGCCCCATTCAGGGTTGTCGAGGATGAGCTTGCTGCCCTTGTCCCCATCCCAATTCTTGCGGTCATCCGCATAGGCGTTTGCTGCGCCGCCAGCCGCCACGGTGGCACTGGCAGTGAGAAATGCCTTACGCAAAAAGTCGCGGCGGCCCGCCTGAACCTGAGCAACCTGCTCAGTGCTCAGGAAGTTTTCCGGCGCTTTACGCAACCGGCCTAGCTTATTTGTGTAGTCACTCATCCTCTTTCTCGCTTAGTAGGCACGTCGAGCCAGGCGATCCGTCTGCGAAACCGATTCAGGATCATCGAGCTCGATGGCAATTTGGGTACACACGGTCCGGCACAACTGCACTGCCTTCTCGCTCTGCACTCGGTAATAAACCAGGTTGCCGACGCGGCGCTTGGCGACCACACCGGCTTGATACAACACCTTGAGGTGCTGGGACACGTTGGGCTGGGTCGAGGCCACCGAGTCCATGATTTCATTCACGCTCATCTCGCCCCTGCAGATCGAGTTCAGGATGCGCAGGCGCAGCGGGGTAGCGAGGACACCGAAGAGTTCCGCCGCGGAGTCGAATACCCGTCCGGCATCGACCGAGAGATCATCTGCGGGCAAGGCCACCAATTCAGGAAGCGTGTCGGTTTGTGGCATATGAATTTGCTTATAAGCAAGTACTGATATTTTTCAAACCACTGCGCCCCTTGTCCACCCTTAGCGGCTAGGACTTTCCCTAGTCAAGGGCGTGCAATTGCATCAGGAATTTGCTGGAGGGCAAGCGGATCTTCAAGTGTAGTCAGATCACCAGGGTCGCGCCCCTCGCAAATCGCCTGGATGGCACGGCGCAGCATTTTGCCTGAACGCGTCTTTGGCAAAGCTGTGACCAGGCAAATGCGCTGCGGCCTGGCAACTGCACCCAATTGGGCATCCACATGCGCCGCGATGGAAGCTTGTTGCGCCTTGGGTTCCTGATCCTCCGCTCCCGGCTTGAGGACGACGAACGCCCAAGCCACCTGCCCCTTGAGGGCATCCTGCACTCCGACCACGGCGACCTCGGCCACCGCGGGATGCGCACTGATGCTCTCTTCGATCTCGCGCGTGCCCAGGCGATGCCCGGCGACATTGATCACATCGTCGGTGCGGCCCAAGATGTAAAGGTAGCCGTCTTCATCCTGGCGTCCCCAGTCAAACGTCGAATACACCTGCCTGTTTGGGTATGTACTCCAATACGTATGCACAAAGCGGGCGTCATCTCCCCAAATGGTCTGCAGACACCCTGGCGGCAACGGCCAGTCGATGGCCAGAACACCCTTCTCGCCCGCCGCAACGGGTTCACCGTCGGTTTCGTTCCGCAGGCAGACCTTGTACCCCGGCATGGAGACACCGGGCGAACCCGGGCGCGACGCCACGTCTGGAAATCCTTGAGGGGTGGCCAGAATGGGCCAGCCCGTTTCCGTCTGCCAGTAGTTATCGAC
>JBAUTC010000396.1:0-3868 GCA_049582025.1 Thiomonas sp. | reverse complement strand
AAGTTGCGGCCGATGATCATCGGCTCACTCTCCGGGTGGTTGATGTTGTTGGGGATGATGGCGCGGCCGCGCGCCACTTCATCGCGCACGAATTCCGGCGTGATGCGCGCCTGGATGCTGGCGCCGAAATGCTGGCCCGGGTGCTGCTTGAGCAGGCCCTGGTCCTTCAGCAGTTCCAGTCGCTGGTTTTCGCGAATGGCGATGAACTCCATCTCCGGGGTGATGAGTCCCTTGCGCGCATAGTGCATCTGGCTGACGTTGGCACCCGGCCTGGCGCGACGCGGCAACGGCAGGTTGTGAAAGCGCACTGCGGCCAGACCGGCGTCGGCATTATGGCGACGCGTGGTGTCTGAGCTGAACTGGGACAGCCGCTCGGTGTCGCCACGTTCGGCAATCCACCCCGCACGCAGCGCAGGCAGGCCGCGCGCCAGGTCGATGTCGACCTGTACATCGGTGTAGGGGCCGGAGGTGTCATACACCGCGAACGGGGCGTTCTGTTCCACGCCAAACACGGCGGGTGTGTCGGCCAGCTTGACCTCGCGCATGGGCACGCGAATGTCGGGACGGCTGCCCTGCACATAAATCTTGCTGGACGCAGCGAAGGGCGTGCGGGTGATGCGCTCGGTCAACTCGGGGGCGTCGACCTTGTAGCGGGATTCTGGCAGTGCAGACATATGTCCTCCGGAGGATGGATGAATGCCTGCCGTTGCACCGGCGCCTGGTTCCCTCCGCGGGTAGACAAGTGCAAGCACCAGCGCCCGATCAGGTTCAGCGGATTCTGCATTACGCAGTCTCAGCCGGGACTTGCACCCGGCGCTCCGACAAGCTGGCCGCGAGTATAGGCGCGGCCCTGCGCCATTGCACGCCGGTCCGCGGCGTCAAGGCCGACGCAGTGCCAGAGCCAGGGCCGTCAGCGCGTCGAGCACACCTTGCACACTTCGTGCAGCGCGCGCGTCGCGCAAATCGCCCTTCTCGTCAAACGCTTCCTGCGCTCGTCCGAGGGCGTACTGCTGGGGCGCAACGAGCATGGCAAAGGCCATCTGCAGGTATTGCCGCAAAAAATTCATCGAGCGCAAGCCGCCCAAAGGCCCCGGCGATGCCGACAGCAAGGCCGTCGGCTTGTTCGCCGTGGCGCCGAGCCCAGCAGGATGCTGGTCGGAGGCTGAAATCCGCGACAGCCAGTCAAACGCATTGATCACCAGCGGTGTCGGAAAGCCGTTGTATTCGGGCGTGACAAGGAGCACGGCATCGCTGTCTTGCAGCGCTGCCAGCAATTCCAACGCGCCCTTGGGCACGCCCTGCGAGGCTTCGAGGTCGCCGTCGTAGACCGGCAGCGCCAGGGCCCGCAGATCCAGTACGCGCGCCTGCAGCCCTTTGGCCTGCGCGGCACGCGCGGCGAAAGCTGCCAACCGGCCGTTGAACGATCCCGCGCGCGCACTGCCGGGGAGGATGAGGAGCCGAAGACTGTCCATGGGAATGGTTCTCGTCTGGGGGAAATCGGGCTCCGGCCCCGGATGTCACACCGGGGCCGGGGGCGTCACGCGGCGATGCTACCGAAGCGGCCGCTGTTGAAGTCCGTCATCGCCTGGGCAATTTCGTCCCGGGTGTTCATCACGAACGGGCCGTAGCCCACGATGGGTTCGTCAATCGGCTCACCGCTGAGCAACAGAACCGTCGCGTCGTCCTGCGCTTCGACCTGCACGCCTTGCCCGTCACGGCTGAGCTGGACGAATTGCGATGCCCGCACCACGGCATCGCCATTCACCAGCACCGTCCCGCGCAACACCACCAGCGCGAGTGTGCGTCCCGCGGCAATGTCGAAGCGGGTCTGCGCGCCCTGTTTCAGTCGCACGTCCCACACGTCCATCGGCGTAAAGGTGCGCGCCGGGCCACGGTGGCCTTTGAAGTCGCCAGCAATCACGCGCACGCGCCCCGCTTCATCGGCCAAGGCCACGTCTGGAATGTCTGCATCGAGCAGGGTCTGGTAGCCGGGCCTGGCCAGCTTGTCCTTGGCCGGCAGGTTGACCCAGAGCTGCACCATTTCCAGCGTTCCGCCGCGCTCGGTGAAGGCCTGCGAGTGGAATTCGTCGTGCAGAATGCCGTTGGCCGCAGTCATCCACTGCACGTCGCCGGGACCGATCTTGCCACCCGCGCCCGTGGAGTCACGATGTTCCACCTCGCCCTGATACACGATGGTCACGGTCTCGAACCCGCGGTGCGGGTGCTCACCGACACCGCGCGGCTTGCTCGCAGGAGCGAACTGCGCCGGACCGGCATAGTCGAGCAGCAGAAACGGACTCAGGTGGGTGCCGTGGCTGTTGTAGCTGAACAGCGACCGTACCGGAAAGCCGTCACCCACCCAATGCTGGTGGGGAGCACTGTAAACGCCGCGGATGGTTTTCATCTGGTTCTCCTGTTGCATGGAGCAAGCGCTCCGATGGCTGACAGAATAGGATTGGAACAATTCGTTCGGTAGTCACAATTTTTGCCTTCTTCGTTCCATTCATGGAACACAAGTCGCCCCGCTCCTGACTTGTAAGGTCGTTCGGCTCCTTCGACTTCGATCGACCACCAGGCCGAGACGGCGCCGACCGCCTCCTGACAGAAAAATGACCGCCTCAATGCGCAACTCGCTCATCGCATCTTCGCAGTGGAAGGATCAGCTGGTCCGCGCATGGCGCGCACCGGCACGCTTCATTTCTCCCTGGTACGTCGCTTACCTCCTGCTTGGAACCGCGATCGCGGGCCTTGTGCCAGTACTGCTGCCCCTTCTGGTGGTCGCGCAACTGCGTCATGTCAATGATGTGGCTTACGTGCTGGGCGCCTACAACCTGGGGCTGCTCAGCTCACCGCTGTGGGGCAAATTGGCAGAAGGCAGGAAAGACTACCGGGCCCTGTTTCTAGGCGGGTTTGCCCTGGCCACGCTTGCCATGTGCGGCTTTGCGGTACTGCCAGGCCTCGCGAACTGGATCGGCCTGGGGCTGTTGCTCGGTCTCGGCTCGTCTGCGGCAAGCACCATCGCCAGTCTTTTCGTCTTCGACTTCACCCCGCGCGATGAGTGGGAACCGCGCATCGGCTGGTTGCAGAGTTTCAATGGCGCCGGACAGGTGGTCGGCCTGTTGCTCGCCGGAACCTTGGTGCATGATTTGCATGTCTCCATCTGGATCACCGCAGCAGTGCTCGCCGCCGCCATCCTTGTCGGCAGAGCCGGCCTGCCCGTGCAGAAGATCGTTCATGTCGTCGCACCGAGGCATGCCATCCAGCACCTCGATTTCCATGGCCTCGCGGCCTTCGGCCGGACCGAACTGCTGGGCGGGGATCTGCTGCGTCACGCACACCACCTGTCGCTTCCGTCGCTACGGTTCTTGCCTTCGCAGGCAAAAAGCGCCTTTGGACGCTTCATGCTGTCCTGGTTCCTGCTGTCCTTCGGCGTGGCGGCATTTTTCGCCTACTTCCCCATCCTCCTGCGGAACGCTTACGGCATCGACCCAGGGCTGACCTCGCTGACATATGCCATCACGGCGGGCGTCGGCATCGCGCTCTACATTCTGGCAAGCCGCTGGTCGTCGCATCGTGGCCCGCAGCGCGTCTATCGATGGGGATTGCTGTTGCGCGCGGCCGGGTTTTTGCTCCTGCTGGTGCTGCTGCTGTTCTCTCCACCGGGCCGTGAGATGCTCGCCATCGCCGGATTCGCTGCAATCGTTGGCGCCTGGCCCCTGCTGAGCGTGAGTGGCACGATGCTGGCCGGAAACCTCAGCACTCTGAGCGAAGGCGTCGCCATTGGATTGTTCAACGCCACCGCCGCCATCGCCACCGTGGCGGGCACTCTCCTTGGAGGCCCCCTGTTTCAGGCTGCGGGGAACAACGG
>JBAUTC010000395.1:0-3584 GCA_049582025.1 Thiomonas sp. | reverse complement strand
GGGCGCATGATCACCCGTCCGACCAGCAACAGCAGCCGTGCGAACAACCGTGCGGCAAAACCCAGATCGGCCAGCAGCTTGCGCGTCGCGGCGCCGATGGAGACCAGTTTGTCAGCGACCATCATGACCGCTCCTTGTGCACCGCGGCCGTGGGTCGCAGAAAATCTTCATCGATCGCCGCGGCAGGGTAATGAAAATGCACGGGACCGTCCGGCTCTCCGCGCACGAACTGATGCACCAGCGGATCGGCGCTCTCGCGCATCTGTTGCGGCGTGCCGTGGGCAATCAGCTTGCCGTTGCCCAGGATGTACACGTAATCAGCGATGTCGAAGGTCACTTCGACATCGTGGGACACCACGATGCTGGTGAGGCCAAGCGCGTCGTTGAGGCTACGGATCAGGCGCGCGGAGATGCCGAGCGAAATCGGATCGAGCCCGGCAAAGGGCTCGTCGTACATCACCAGAGCGGGGTCGAGTGCAATGGCGCGGGCCATCGCCACCCGCCGCGCCATGCCGCCGGAGAGTTCGGCGGGATACAGGTCACGCGCGCCGCGCAAGCCGACCGCGTTGAGCTTCATCAGCACCAGGTCGCGGATCATCGAGTCCGGCAGGTTTGTGTGCTCGCGCAGCGGAAAAGCCACGTTGTCGAACATCGTCATATCAGTGAACAGCGCGCCAAACTGGAACAACATGCCCATGCGCCGACGCATGGCAAAAATTTGATCCTGCGTGGCACCCGCCAGATCCTGCCCCTCAAACTGCACCGCACCGCGCTGCGGTTTGACCTGTCCGCCGATAAGTCGCAACAGCGTGGTTTTTCCGCCACCCGACGCACCCATGACCGCGACCACCTGCCCGCGTTGGATGGTCATGTCGATGCTGCGAAGAATCAGGCGCTCGCCATAGCCGAAATCGAGCGCGTCGATCTGGATGATGGCAGGGGCGGAGGAAACTGGCATAGGGTCGGGAAAAGCCGCTTTCAGAAGGGAGGCAAAATCGCTCCGTCACAGAGTCAGGGCAGGCTGAGAGTCAATTTGGAACAACGCACGATTCTAGGGATTTCCCGATCTACCCGCCGAACTGCGCAAAACCGCGCCGGGGTAGCATCGAACTCCGTCTTGAGAACCCGCCCGCACATGCCTGGACCCACCGTCGAATTCTGGAACGAACGTTTTCGCTCACGCACTACGGGCTGGGACCGGGGGGCTGTCCACCCACAACTGCTCGACTGGATGGCCTCCGGCGAACTGCAGCCCTGCCGCATTCTGGTGCCGGGTTGCGGCGCAGGCCATGAGGTCTTGCATCTGGCCGCCGCGGGCTTTGAGGTCACCGCGCTGGATTACGCAGAGCAGGCCGTGGATCTGGTCAAGCAGCGCCTATGCAAACGCGGCTTGAAAGCCGAGGTGCTGCAGGCCGATGTCCGCCTCTGGAATGCGCCCTGCCAGTTTGACGCGATCTGGGAACAGACCTGCCTGTGCGCGCTCTACCCGGACGACTGGACCTTGTATGCAGAGCGCCTGCAACGCTGGTTGTCGCCGCAGGGGCGGCTTTTCGCCCTTTTCATGCAGTCCGCCAAAGCCAGCGCCGAAGAAGGCTGGATTCAGGGGCCACCCTATCACTGCGACATCTTGGCGATGCGTGCGGTGTTTCCTTCCAGCCAGTGGCAGTGGCCAAAGCCACCCTACCCGCGAGTGCCGCACCCAGGAGGTTCAGCTGAACTCGCGCTGATCCTCACCCACTGCGGACTCAATCGGAGCGCAGGTGTGCGGCAGTCGTGAGGCAGCGGTGGTCTGATTCGCGACCGGATCATTCGCTCTGTGTACCAACTTCGGTCCAGCCCTCGAATTCATGTTGCGAAACTCCCAGTCGCGGAGTTTGTCCTCGTCGATGACTTCTACCCCGCCATAGCGCAGGAGCAAAACACCGTCCGCCTCCAGGCGTTGAAATGCCTGATTCACCCGCTGTCGCGACAAATCGCAAAGCTGTCCAATCTCTGATTGTGTCACGCGTAAAGCGCTACCGTCGGCCCCGGCGAGCGGATGGAACAAATGGCGCAATGCGCGCGCAACGATCGACTCCGCCCCGCCCTGATGATCGTCGAGGGCCTGTAATGTCATCAATTCCAGGCGGTCATTGAGTTGCCGTAGCAAATATTGGTTGAAAGGCAGGTTTCTCGCCAACAGCCATAGAAACGTGTCGCGCGGAATCAGCGCCAATTCGCAATCTCTGACCGCGTGCACCTCGTAGCGCCAAACACCTTTGCGCATCAACGTGCCTTCGCCAAACCAACCGCCGGCGCCGATTCCGGAATAGACGATCTGCTTCCCACTGACCGACGTCACAGTGAACTTGGCCAATCCAGAAACCAAACCGACCCAGTGCAAGGCCGACTCACCATAGCGTTGCAGGGGCTCCCCAACCCGTACGGTCAGATAACTGACCTCGGATGCGACCCGCGCCTGCTCCCCCGGTTGCAAGCGCTCCCACCAGCCACTTCGAGCCGCCCAAATTGGAATCTTGCCGTCGTTCATTGCGTTATCGTTGAAGTGGGACCCTATGATCGCCATTTTCAGCCACTGGCGATCATCACAACGTGTAATGGTGATGTCGGAACGCAAATTTCGCACACAAAAAAGCCGGGGAGTCCCCGGCATTCTTGTGCGCATTCATTTCGCCCGAAACACGTCGGGATGCGCATTCCTCCAAAGCGCATTGCTCAGATCAGGAAAGATTCCTTGGTCTTGCCGCTGTCGACGGCGCTTTGCAACCAACGCGGCATTTTGCCTCGCCCGGTCCAGGTTTCACCGGTTTGTGCGTTGCGATATTTCGGCGCAACGGTTGACCCTTTGGACGACGCCCCTGCGCGACGCGACCCAAGATCAGCCAGGGTAATGCCGTATTCGTCCATTTTCGCGCGAATATCGGCCACCACAGCAGAGATCTCGGCCTTGCGTTGGGCTTCGGCTTGTTGTTTGAGGGCTTCAATCTGTGTTTGCAATTCTTTATACGTTGCCATGAGCACCTTCTCCTGTGTTGAAAGTTGAAACGGATCGAATCATACGACAAAACAAAAAATAAAAAAGCCCGCAAAAGCGGGCTCGTTCAAATGAAGCGAAATGAATCCAGCATTTATTCGATCGCCTTGGTGATATCTTCGACCACTTTTTTCGCATCACCGAAGACCATCATGGTCTTGTCCATATAAAATAGTTCGTTATCCAGACCCGCATATCCTGCAGCCATGGAGCGTTTGTTCACTATCACGGTTTTCGCCTTGTATGCCTCCAGAATAGGCATGCCGGCAATGGGTGATTTTGGATCTGTTTTTGCCGCCGGATTGACCACATCATTCGCCCCAAGAATCACTGCAACATCCGCCTGGCCAAACTCCGGATTGATGTCATCCATTTCGAAAACCTGATCATAAGGCACCTCAGCTTCGGCGAGCAACACATTCATGTGACCAGGCATACGGCCGGCGACCGGGTGGATGGCATAGTGCACCTTGACGCCATGTTCGGTGAGTTTCTGCGCCAGTTCCTTGACCGCGTGCTGCGCGCGCGCCACCGCCAAGCCATAGCCGGG
>JBAUTC010000394.1:0-9985 GCA_049582025.1 Thiomonas sp. | reverse complement strand
TCGTTTGAGACGACATTTTGGTGTGAAATATCCACAGTTTACCGGCGCAACGGCATGTGACTTGCGACGCTTAGTCTATTGCTCGACGTATCTTCTTGCCAAGGTGGAAACGGCTGGGCGAAATTCGCCCCGTGCAGGCGCTGTGCGGGCGCGTCGCAGCCTATATGGCTTACTGGCGCAGCAGATGTTGACCGACCGGACCGACCCGGATGTCTGGTTGATCCAGAACATCTGGGGGGTGTCCAAGTTCAATCGGACCTAGACGATGGATCTACTGCCGACGTACCGCATTTGGCGCGGAGATCTTCAGGTGGCTCGGCTCATCGCCTGCTGGCGTGTCGCGATCAGCTATTCGCGCACCGAGTCGTCCGGGCGCAGGGAGGACCATTGCTGCAGCCAGGCTTGCGCCAGACGGCCAAGTTCGGTGGTCGGGTGCCGCGGGTCGAGGGTTAGGCGGAAGTCCTTGAGCCAGCCGGCCACGGTGTCGACAGGCATGGGGCGCGCGAACCCGTAGCCCTGGCCCGCGTCCGCTCCGGGCACGGCAACGGCCTCGATCAGATCCGGCGTTTCCAGTTCTTCCACAACAACCCGGAGCCCGAGGCTTTGGAACATGCGCACCAGCGCACCGATGAAGCCGATGACTGCTCCGGGTCGTTGTGCGCCTCGCGCACCAAGCCCTGGTCGATCTTGACGGTGTGGAAGGGCAGGGTGCGCAGGCGCAGCAGGCTCGAATAGCCGCTGCCGAGGTGATCCATCGCCAGTCGAACTCCCAACTTGGCGAGTCGGCGCACAGTAGCATCACGGCGCTGCGGGTCTTCGAATTCACTGTCCTCCAGGATTTCCAGAAACAATCGGCCGGAGGAGACGCCGGTCGTTGCGAGTGCGTCGCTTACCCATCGGTCGCAGTCAGGTTGCAACAACACGTCCAGTGGCACGTCAGCTGAGTTTGACGGCCTTCCGCAGGAAGCAGCATCGCCTTTTTCCGCCGGGCACCTGACACCAGCTGAAAGCAAATCAATGTCTCAAACATCGGCACATGCGCGTAGCTGGCTTCCGCTGCAGACTGGTGCGCGGCCCTTGCCGTCTTGATGATGGATTTGCGTCTGTAAGTCGTATCCGCCTCCTGTGTCTCCAGTCGCTCCGACTGCATCAGTTCTTCAAGGCACTGCTCGATGGATGACCGGGCTTCCTCGGTCGGCTAACGCAGGGACTTGCCCTTGGTGCGGCTGGATAATTTGCTGGTGAGACTGGGATGCGGATTCTTGTGCGCGACGAAGATTTGACCAAGAGCCAAACGCTCTAGGCCTGCATCGGCAGGGCGCGCGTTGATGCAGTACCCCTCGATTCGAAGGCCTCGTGGCGGGGTGGGATGCCTTGCAAGTCACACATCAGTAGGTCACCAAGTGCAAATTTGCGCCCCTTCGTGTAATCGACGAGATAGCCTTGTGTTCGCTCTTGGCGAAAAGGCACTGCTCGGGTCGTCCGAGTGCCCAAATGCGGATGGCGTAGTAATCCGTTCCTTGCTTGGGCTGCGGCTTGAGGCCCTGGGCTCGCAACTCGGCCAGGTAGGCCTTGAGTTCTTTCTGGCGGTTGACGGCGAAGGTGCGCGTCAGGTCGTCGCGGTTGCGGACTTTGACGACGAAGGTGGACCGGTTTTCGATAGATGCCATGACGTTGCTCCAACTGAGTTGTGGAGTTAGGTCTAGGAACCGTGTTTATGCAGAGGCTGCGCGTGGGCTGTGCGAAGGGCGGCAATTTGCCACTAACTTGCCACTAACGGCTGCAAAAACAACAAAGCCCCATTGCTGGGGCTTTCGTAAGCTACTGATTTTTCAATAGATTCTGGTCGGGGTGAGAGGATTCGAACCTCCGGCCTCTACGTCCCGAACGTAGCGCTCTACCAGGCTAAGCTACACCCCGCTCTCTTGATGTACGCGCCGCTCGCCTGATGTTCAGACCGTGCGTCCCAATGAGTAAGCGCATAAGTCTAGCAGAGCCTGCCGGGCGGGGCTGGGTGGAAGAGGGGCGAGTGCCTTTTCAGCAATACGGATCTCGCCTTGTGCTGCGTCCCGAACCGCTTGCATGGCGCCGCAGCTATGTACCACTGCCATCACGTCGTCCAGGGCGGATGTGTCTCCCTGGCGGATGGCGTTTTCAATGAGCGCGCGTTGTGCCTCCGAGCCTTGGCGCATGGCAATGATCAGCGGTAATGTGGGTTTCCCCTCGCGCAAATCGTCTCCAATGTTCTTGCCAAGCTCTTCGGAATTGCCGCTGTAATCGAGAAGATCGTCGATCAATTGAAACGCGGTGCCAAAACTGCGCCCAGCCAGTGCCATGCGTTCCAGCGTCTGCGCATCTGCATCGGCGAGCATGGCGCCAATGCGGGCAGCGGCTTCGAACAACTTGGCGGTCTTGAATCGGATCACTTGCAGATAGCGCTTCTCGTCCACCTCCGGGTCGTGCATATTGAGTAGTTGCAGCACCTCACCTTCAGCGATCACGTTCGTCGCGTCGGCAAGGACGTCGAGGATGCGCATGCTGCCGACCGACACCATCATCTGGAAGGCGCGGGAATAAAGGAAGTCACCGACCAGCACGCTAGCCGAGTTGCCGAACAGCGCGTTGGAAGTTTCGCGCCCGCGTCGCATGGAGGATTCGTCCACGACATCGTCGTGCAAAAGTGTGGCGGTGTGGATGAGTTCGACGACCGCTGCCATGAGATGCCGTTGCGGTCCATGAAATCCGAGCGCCTGCGCAACAAGCAAGAGCAGAGCGGGGCGCAGGCGCTTGCCGCCTCCTGCCACGATGTATCCGCCAATGGTGTTGATCAGCGCGACCTCGGAAGCGAGGTGGGTCTGAATCGCCCGGTCGACCGCCTCCATGTCCTGAGTGATGGGGGCAAAGACGGACTGGATTGTCGGTGCTGTCGCCATGTCTGGCGTGTGCGCTGATGAGAAAGGCATAGAGGAACGAAAGTGCCGGAGGCTGGTTGACAGTATTTTGATTTTTAGCTGCTTGCATCCATTCTAAGAAGGAGTGGTAGCAGGCACTGCCGCGACGCGGGCGGGCATGGTGCACGGGCAACGATGCCCTGGCGGGGCTGGCGAAAATTGTGAGCAATGCTAGAATGAAAAGCTTTTTCCAGACTGCTTATAACGCTTTGAGGCGTTTACGAGCGGCTTGGCTGTCCGCACAGGGGCAATTTGCGCAGCTTGTGCGATTTCAATGAGGTGAACTTATGTATGCGGTCATAAAAACCGGCGGCAAGCAGTACCGTGTTGCAGCTGGCGAAAAAATCAAGGTAGAACAGATGCCGGCAGACGTAGGTCAGGATATTGTGCTGGAAGAGGTGCTTGCCGTGGTCAACGGCGATGACGCCAAATTTGGTACCCCCCTGGTCGACGGCGCCAAGGTGACAGCCAAGGTGCTGTCGCACGGACGTCATGACAAGGTGCGCATTTTCAAGATGCGTCGCCGCAAGCACTATCAGAAACATCAGGGGCATCGGCAGAACTACACCGAGCTCCAGATCGAAACGATCTCGGCCTAAGGAGTATTTGACATGGCACAGAAAAAGGGCGGCGGTTCAACCCGCAACGGACGTGACTCGGAAGCCAAGCGACTCGGCGTGAAGGTGTATGGCGGCCAGGGCGTCTCGGCTGGCGGCATCATTGTGCGTCAACGTGGCACCAAGTTTCACGCAGGTCACAATGTGGGCATCGGCAAGGATCACACCCTGTTTGCACTGGTTGATGGTCGCGTGGAGTTCGCGGTGAAAAGCGCGTTCAATCGCCAGACGGTCTCGGTCGTATCCAACTGAAGTCAAGATTCGGCCGTTTGGTCGGATCGGGGTGAGAAACCCCATTAACGCCCCGGCGTGGAGACGCATGGCACACACCGCGTGTGCCTGCATCGCCAGCCGGGGTTTTCTGCTTTTTAGCGAAACGAGAGACTGCCGTGAAATTTGTCGACGAAGTCGTGATCGAGGCGCATGCCGGCAACGGCGGTAACGGCTGTGTGTCGTTTCGCCGCGAGAAATTCATACCGTTTGGTGGACCGAATGGCGGGGACGGCGGACGCGGCGGGCACGTGATCGCGCGCGCCGACGTCAACCTCAACACCCTGGTCGATTTCCGCTTTTCCAAATTGCACCGCGGTCGCAACGGGGAACATGGACGCGGGGCGGATCAGTACGGCGCGGGCGGGGCTGACAAGGTGCTGCGCATGCCGGTCGGCACGCTGATCTACGACGCCGAAACCAATGCCTTGATCGCCGATCTGGTGCAGGACGGTCAGGAGATCATCATTGCGCATGGCGGGCAGGGTGGTCTGGGCAATCTGCACTTCAAGTCCAGCGTGAACCGTGCGCCGCGCGAGTCGACCAAGGGGCAGGAAGGCGAGAATCGCAAGCTGCGCCTAGAACTCAAGGTGTTGGCGGATGTGGGCTTGCTTGGCATGCCCAATGCAGGCAAGAGCACCCTGATTTCTGCAGTGTCAAATGCGCGGCCCAAAATCGCCGACTATCCGTTCACTACGCTGTACCCCAACCTGGGTGTGGTGCGTCTGGGGCCGGGACGCAGTTTTGTGATCGCGGATATTCCCGGACTGATCGAGGGCGCCGCGGAAGGCCAAGGGCTGGGGCATCAGTTTCTGCGGCACTTGCAGCGTACCCGGCTGCTCCTTCATATCGTGGACATGGCTCCAGTGGAAGAGGGGGCTGATCCGGTCAAGGACGTCCGCGCCATTGTGGCCGAATTGAAAAAATACGATGCCCAACTGGCTACCAAGCCGCGCTGGCTGGTACTCAACAAGCTGGACCTGTTGCCCGAAGATGAACGCGACGCGGCGGTGAAGTCGCTGGTGCGGCGCCTGCGCTACAAAGGTCCGGTGTTCCCGATTTCGGCATTGGCGCGCGAGGGGCTCGACCCTTTGCTGCACGCCATTGCCGAGCATATTGGTCAAAGCAAGCCGGTTGAAACTGTCGAACCCGATCCGCGTTTCCGTGACGATGTCAGTATCTGAAAAATCGCATCAATTCTCTGTTGTGCAGCAGGCACAACGCATTGTGATCAAGGCGGGTTCCAGCCTGGTGACGAACGAGGGGCGCGGGGTCGATTTCGAGGCTGTCTCGCGATGGGCGGGACAGATCGCCGGTTTGCGTGCTGCTGGCAAGGATGTCATTCTCGTGTCGAGCGGGGCCATCGCCGAAGGCATGCGCCGTCTGGGCTGGTCGGAGCGTCCGCGCGAGATGCATCAATTGCAAGCTGCTGCGGCAGTTGGGCAGATGGGGTTGGCACACGCGTATGAAACCGCTTTCCGCGCGAGGGACATGGTGGCGGCGCAAGTCTTGCTCACCCATGCCGATCTGGCGGACCGCCAGCGGTATCTGAACGCACGCACCACGCTGTTGACCTTGCTGGAGCAGGGCGTGGTGCCAGTTATCAACGAAAACGATACGGTGGTGACCGATGAAATCAAGTTTGGTGACAACGACACGCTCGGCGCCTTGGTGACCAATCTGGTCGAAGGTGACGTCCTCATCATTCTCACCGATCAGTCCGGCCTTTACAGCGCGGATCCGCGCAAGCATGCAGATGCCACCTTGATTGCGCAGGCCGCTGCAGAAGATGCCTCGCTTCAAGCCATGGCCGGCGGCGCAGGCACCGGGATCGGAACCGGTGGCATGGCCACCAAAGTCACCGCGGCACGTCGCGCAGCACGCAGTGGCGCCCATACCGTGATTGCCAGTGGCCACGAGCCCGATGTACTGCTTCGTCTTGCACAGGGCGAGATTGTTGGAACACAACTCCTGGCGGGGCATGCCAAGCTTGCAGCGCGCAAGCAGTGGATGGCCGACCATCTGCAGTTGCGTGGCTGGGTGACCGTGGATGATGGCGCGGCGCGGAGGCTACGGGCGCAGGGCGCCAGCTTGCTGCCTGTGGGTGTGATCGACGTGCAAGGCGATTTCGAGCGGGGCGATGTCATCGCCGTGCGCGATGGCGCCGGCGCGGAAGTGGCCAGAGGCTTGAGCAACTATGCTGCCTCGCAAGCCCGGCGGATCATGCGGCATACCTCCTCGGAAATCGAAACCGTCCTCGGATTCAGCGAGGAACCGGAACTGATTCACCGGGACAATATGGTGTTTCTGTAAGGAAGAGGAAGAGGGCTGCGTTCAATCAGGAAGTGCGCGTAGCCCCTGTTCAATGCGCTGCGCCATTTCGACCGGCGTTCCGTTGACCACCCTGTCGCGGCAAAAGTCATCGTTGAACAGGGTCGAGTGAATGCGCGTGGCGCCGTTTTCCGGAATACGCTGCCAATCGTTTCCAACCGCAGTACTCCATCGCTTGCTGGAGGTATCCCAGATGGCATGCAGCTTCCACTGCCCCAGCGCACAGTTGATGCTTTCGTACGAGACATTGCTCGGGCCGTCCGGTGTTTTTGCTACAAGGGTGTAGCGCACGATCTGTCCGGGTTGCACCGAGATCGAGGTGCGATCGACGAAGAACTGCAGGGTTCCTCCAGCAGTGATGTGCACTTTTAGAAGGTCGCTCGGTGCCCCGGGTAAGACGACGGGAGTCTCGACAGACTTTGTCCTGGCGCCGAACCAGCCCGTGTCGCTTGAAGAGTCGGCGAAGGCGAAATTTGCTGTGGCCAGGCCGGCCAGCAGGCAGATGGTTGCCGCACGCATCCAGCGCGTCGAATGAAAGAAAGTCATGCAGGATCCGGAGTGGTGAGGATGGTGTGTGGCGCGTTTGGCTCTACGGTCTCTGACGCGTCGTCCGGGCCATGACGGTGTCGAAGATTGGCGCGCAGATAGCGTGTGCGCGGCTCGGCGTGAGGCAGGAAGTGGGAGAGTTCGGTGAGGGCCAGTTGATAGACCTCGCGCTTGAATTCGATCACGCTTTCGAGAGGAACCCAATATTCATTCCAGCGCCAGGCGTCGAACTCTGGGTGGGTGGTGGCGCGCAGGCAGACATCGCAGTCACGTCCGGTCAATCGCAGCAGATACCAGATCTGTTTCTGACCCTTGTAGATGCCACGGCTGTCGCGCCGCACGAAATGATTGGGTACGTCGTAACGCAGCCAGTGACGGGTGCGGGCAATGATGCGAACATGGCAAGGATTGAGTCCGACTTCCTCGTGCAGCTCCCGGTACATCGCTTGTTCCGGTGTCTCGCCGGGGTTGATGCCGCCTTGCGGAAATTGCCAGGAATGCGCCCGCACGCGCTTGCCCCAGAACACCTGATTTCTGGCGTTGAGCAGGATGATGCCCACGTTGGGACGGTAGCCTTCACGATCCAACATCGCCTGGTCCTCGATCTTTTAGAATTCTAGGTTCGATTATAGGCAGCGCTACCGCGTTGGCTGGAGTTGAATTCTGTTTTCCCCTTGGCCAACATCGCGACCTTCAGCCGATTTGGCGCTGCATATCCTCCACTCTCGTTTTTTCCTCATTTAGTCGGCACCGGGCCGCTCCGCATGAAAATTTCCCGCTTTTTCATTTCCACACAAAAAGACGATCCGGCGGACGCCGATGTTCGCAGCCAGGCGCTGATGCAGCGTGCCGGCATGATCAAGAAGCATGCCGCCGGGCTCTACAGCTACATGCCACTGGGCTTGCGCAGCATCCGAAAGGTGGAAGCCATCGTCCGCGAGGAAATGAATCGCGCCGGGGCCATTGAGCTGTTGATGCCGGTGGTGCAGCCGGCTGAGCTGTGGCAGGAGACAGGACGGCTGGACAAATTCGGTCCCGAGTTGCTGCGCATCAAGGACCGGCATGACCGCGACTTTGTGATCCAGCCCACCTCGGAGGAAGTGGTGACCGATCTGGTGCGCAGTGAAGTGCGCAGCTGGCGCCAGCTGCCGCTGAACTTCTATCACATCCAGACCAAATTCCGTGACGAACGCCGTCCGCGTTTTGGCGTGATGCGCGCGCGCGAGTTCACCATGAAGGACGCCTATTCCTTCGACCGCGACTTCGAGGCCGCGCAGCGCAGCTATCGGGCGATGTTCGACGCCTATGTGCAGATTTTCCAGCGCTTCGGCTTCGAGTTCCGCGCGGTGGCGGCCGACTCCGGCGCCATCGGTGGCTCGCTCAGCCATGAGTTTCACGTGATTGCCGACACCGGCGAAGATGCCATCGCCTATTGCGAGACATCGGATTACGCCGCGAATATTGAAAAGGCCGAGGCGCTGCCACTGTACAGCGAGCGCGCAGCACCAACGCTGACCCTGCAAAAAACGCCCACGCCCGGCGCAGCCAAATGCGAGGACGTGGCTGCACTGCTCGGCATGCCGTTGCAACAGACCATCAAGTCTGTGGTTCTAGCCGTGGATGGAGAAGTGGCGGGGCAGCCGTCGGCCATCGTGCTGCTGCTGGTGCGCGGTGACCATGCCGTCAACGAAGTCAAGGTGAGCAAGCTCGCCGGGCTGGCCAACACCCGCATGGCGACCGAGGCGGAGATTGTTGCCACTTTTGGCACGCCGCCGGGCTACCTCGGGCCAATCTCCACTGTGCACCCGGTGCGTGTGATTGCCGACCGCACCGTGGCGAACATGAGCGACTTCGTCGTGGGCGCCAACGCGGTGGACTTTCACTACACCGGCGTCAACTGGGGGCGCGACCTGCCTGAGCCGGAAGTGGCCGACATCCGCAACGTGCAGGCAGGCGATCCGAGCCCGGACGGGAAGGGCACGCTATCAATTTGCCGTGGCATCGAGGTTGGTCATGTGTTCTATTTAGGCACCAAGTATTCCACCGCGATGGGGGCAAGTTTCCTCGACGACAAAGGCAAGTCTCAAACTCTGGAAATGGGCTGCTACGGCATTGGCATCACGCGTATCCTTGGCGCCTGCATCGAGCAGAACCACGACGCCAAAGGCATGATCTGGCCCGATGCCATCGCTCCCTTCACCGCAGTGATCTGCCCCATCGGTTACGACAGAAGCGAAGCGGTGCGCTGTGCGGCAGATGCGCTCTATGCCGAACTCACCGCCGCCGGAGTGGACGTGGCGCTGGATGACCGGGGCGAACGCCCGGGCGTGATGCTGGGCGACTGGGAATTGATCGGCGTGCCGCACCGCTTAGTAATCTCCGACCGCGGCATCACCGCTGGAACGGTGGAATATCAGCACCGGCGTGACGCTGCGCCCACCGTGTTGCCGCTGGCCGAGGCAGCGGTGCAGCTGCAAGCGCGGCTGCACCGCTGAGAATCGGGTGCTCCGCAGCGCGAGTTCATGAGGCTCCAATCCCGCCGTCGGTGGTTGCTGCAGGTTGCAGGCGCAGGGGTGGTCGTCGGTCTGGGCTGGGGGCTGCAGCCTGCCCCCGCGTGGGCCGGGGAACAAAAGGAAGAACAGCTCAGCGACGCGGTGCGCAGCGCGCTCGCCGCGCAAATCGCCGAAGCGCCCCCGCCGCAGCCGCATTTTCGTGATGATGCACACCGCGCGCAGTACCGCATCTGGATGTTGCTTGAATCCTGGTGGCTTCAGCGCCGCATGCCGGACAAGATTGTCCGGACGGCCTTTTTGCAAACCGTCTGGTATGAAGCGCATCGCGCCGGGTTGGAGCCCGCGCTGGTGTTGGGGCTGATTCAGGTGGAGAGCGGTTTCAAGAAGTATGCGATCTCCCCCGTCGGGGCGATGGGCTATATGCAGGTCATGCCGTTCTGGACCAAGCAGATCGGCAATGGAGACATCGCCGGCCTGTTTCACATGCAGGTCAATCTGCGATACGGCTGCGTCATTCTGCGGCACTACCTGAACATCGAGAACGGCAGCATGTTCTATGCCTTGGGGCGTTACAACGGTTCACGCGGCCGTGCCGCTTATCCCGATGCCGTGCTCGCCGCGCGTCAGCGCTGGCTGGTACCAGGCGGATCGGGCTGAAGTCCGGTCAACGCGGCATCATGCCGCCCATGCGCTGCATCATCTTGAACATCTTGCCACCCTTCATTTTTTTCATCATGTCGCGCATCTGCTCGTACTG
>JBAUTC010000393.1:0-4473 GCA_049582025.1 Thiomonas sp. | reverse complement strand
TCGCGTCGCCGCGGAAAATGGCGACGGCAATGATCGTAGCCACCAGCACCACCGCGAGCATGATCAGGTAGTTGCCGATTTTCAACACCGCCTTTTGAAAATGGCTGACGGTGTGCGCGTCCTGCACGAGTTCTGCGGTCTTGCCGAAGTAGGTGTTCGCACCCGTGGCATACACCAGCGCACTGCTCTCGCCGCGGCGGATGATGGAACCGGAAAACACGGCGTCGCCCGGTTTGCGCTCGGCCGGCAAGGATTCTCCGGTCAGCGCGGACTGATCGATCGACATCGGATCGCCGTCCAGCAGGCGCGCATCCGCCGGCACAATATCGCCCAGGCGCATGCGAATGACATCGCCCGGCACCAGTTCGCGCGCCGCCGGGTTGATCCACTTGCCGTCACGGATCACCCGGGCCTTGACCGCCAGCTTGGCCTTGAGGGCCTCGATGGCATTACCTGCTGCGTGTTCCTCCCAGAATCCGACCACGGCGTTGGCGAAAAGCAGCACCAGGATGATGCCGAAGTCCGGCCAATGCCGGTCTACGGCCGAAAGGATCACGGCCGCTTCGATCATCCACGGGATCGGACCCCAAAAATAGCTGAGGAACTTCAGGAAAAGATTGGTCTTCTTTTCTTCAATCTCGTTCGGCCCATATTGGGTCAGCCGCTTTGCCGCCTCGGCCTGGGTGAGGCCTTTCGGCGACGAGCCGAGTTTGTTCTCCACTTCCGCCAGGGGCAGGGATTTCAGATCGTCCTTCGCTTCAGGCTTGGTCTCAGACTTCGCAATGTGCTTGGATGCGGGGGGCTTGGGTGGGTCGGAATTGGGCTTGGTCATGGGTATTCATTCCGTGGTCGCTATGGTGCAGGTCTGGTACGTCGCGGGATTGGAGTACTCATCTGGCATTGCTCCATGTCCAGTTGCGGATTTCTGGCATGTCCTGTCCATGCTGGTCGATGTAGCGCTTGTGCTCGATCAGCTTGTCCTCGAGTTGCTGTTTCAGTTTCGCGCCACGGTCGCCGGTTTGCGGCAAGCGGTCGATCACGTCCATCACCAGGTGGAAGCGGTCCAGATCGTTCAGCACAGTCATGTCGAACGGCGTGGTGACGGTGCCTTCTTCCTTGTAGCCACGGACGTGGATGTTGTGGTGGTTTGTGCGGCGATAGGTCAGCCGGTGGATCAACCACGGGTAGGCGTGGAAAGCGAAGATGACCGGCTTGTCCGAGGTGAACAGCGCATCGAAATCGGCATCACTCAAGCCATGCGGATGCTCGCTTTGCGGCTGCAGGCGCATCAGGTCGACCACGTTGACCACGCGAACCTTCAGCGCAGGCAGGTGCTCGCGCAGGATCGATACGGCGGCCAGCGTCTCCAGCGTGGGCACGTCGCCGCAGCACGCCATCACCACGTCCGGCGCGGCGCCCTGCTGATCGTTGCTGGCCCATTGCCAGATGCCGATGCCCTCGGTGCAATGCTTGACCGCAGCCTCCATGTCCAGCCACTGCGGGGCCGGGTGCTTGCCCGCGACCACCACGTTGACGTAGTGGCGGCTACGCAGGCAGTGATCCATCACCGACAGCAGGCAGTTGGCGTCCGGCGGGAAGTAGACGCGCACGAGTTCGCCCTTCTTGTTCATGACCACGTCGATGAAGCCGGGGTCCTGGTGCGTGAAGCCGTTGTGGTCCTGCCGCCAGACATGCGAGGCCAGCAGGTAATTGAGCGAGGCGATCTTGCGTCGCCAGGGCAGGTGCGAGGTGACCTCCAGCCACTTGGCGTGCTGGTTGAACATCGAATCGACGATGTGGATGAACGCCTCGTAGCAATTGAACAGGCCGTGCCGGCCAGTCAGCAGGTAACCCTCCAGCCAGCCCTCGCACTGGTGTTCGCTGAGCATCGAGTCCAGCACGCGTCCGCTGGGGGACAGCCATTCATCGTTCGGCACGGTGGCTGCGTCCCACTGGCGCGTTGTGACTTCGAACAGGGATTCCAGCCCGTTGGAGAGTGTCTCGTCCGGGCCGAACACGCGGAAATTCCGCTGCGTGTCATTGCGTTTCGCCACGTCCCGCAGGAATGGACCGAGTACGTGGGTGTCGCCGATGCCGGGCGCACCTGGCTGTGGCACGGCGCAGGCGTAGTCGCGGAAATCGGGCATGTGCAGGTCGCGCAGCAGAATGCCGCCATTGGCATGTGGATTGGCTCCCATGCGGCGGGTGCCTGTGGGCGCCAGTTCGGCCAGTTCCGGCCGCAACCGGCCGTGGGTGTCGAACAGCTCCTCGGGGCGGTAGCTCTTCAGCCAAGCCTCGAGCTGCCGGAGATGTTCTGGCGGCGACGTGGCCGATATCGCGATGGGGACCTGATGCGCACGGAAGGTGCCTTCGATCTGCAGGCCATCGACCACCTTCGGCCCGGTCCAGCCCTTGGGCGACCTGAGCACGATCATCGGCCAGCGCGCGCGCGTTGAATTGCCGTTCTCACGGGCGTCGCGTTGGATCGACCTGATCTGCTCCAGCGCGGTATCCAGCGCGGTCGCCATCGCCTCGTGCATCGGCGCTGGCTCGTGACCTTCGACAAAGATCGGCGCCCAGCCATAGCCGCGCAGCAACTGCTCCAGCTCCTCGTGGCTGATGCGTGCGAGCACGGTCGGGTTGGAAATCTTGTAGCCGTTCAGATGCAGGATCGGCAGTACCGCGCCATCGGTTGCCGCATCGAGAAACTTGTTGGAGTGCCACGACGTGGCCAGCGGCCCGGTTTCGGCCTCGCCATCGCCAATGACACAGGCGACGATCAGTCCGGGGTTGTCGAAAACCGCCCCAAACGAGTGACTGAGCGAGTAGCCCAGCTCGCCGCCCTCGTGGATCGAGCCGGGACATTCCGGCGAAGCGTGGCTGGGAATGCCGCCGGGAAACGAAAACTGCTTGAACAATTTCTGCAGCCCGACTTCGTCCTGGCTGATCTCGGGATAGACCTCGCTGTAGGTGCCCTCCAGATAGGTGTTGCCGACCACCGCCGGGCCTCCGTGGCCGGGGCCGGAGACATAGATCATGTCGAGGTCGTTTTGTTTGATGAGCCGGTTCAGGTGGACGTAGATGAAGTTCTGCCCTGGCGTCGTGCCCCAGTGGCCGAGCAGCATGTGCTTCACGTCCTCCAGCGCCAGCGGCCGTTTCAGTAGCGGGTTGGCGCACAGGAAAATCTGGCCGACGGCCAGATAATTGGCGGCACGCCAGTAGGCGTCCATGCGGTGCAGCAAATCGGTCGAGAGTGTGGGAGATTTCATGGTTCTGGATTCCGTACGCAGCCAGATGAAGGGCTGGAACACGACGCGTGCTCGCGCGGTCGTTGGTCGTTGTCGGCACCAAGGTAGCGACGATGACGACCGATCCTGATCGGTGTAAAAGACTGTCTCAGGGCGTGAATCAGTGATTGCGGACATGGCCGAGTCGATGTGCTGATTCAGCCATGCTTCGGCGCTTCAGCTGGCTGCACTGTGGCGGTACGAACAGCATGCGTCTGTACGCTGCCGCACCCTCGCCGCGCCCAAAGCGTTCATGGATGAGCACAAGGGGCGTGCAGACCGTGCCAATCAGCTTCCAGGTCGACAAGCATGCGTTCAGCTGCCGGGCTTGTCCCAACAATTCCAGGCTGGAGTTCAAGAGCATCAGCCGAGAGGGCCGCAGCCTGGGGCCAGATACCCAAGGGCATCGGACTCGAATCAGGGCGGCTTGAGGCGGAGTTGGTCACCCGCCACTTTTGGTGGGGGTACCAGCGTGCGCTTGCCCGTCTTGTTGGGGCCCCGATTGGGAACCGGACCATGAACGAAGGGCAGTCGCGGCATGGCAGGTGCAGTGTTTTCCAATTCAGGTATGAGCCTGAAGCGGGTTCGAGTTGGTGACATCGCGCACGCGACAGGCGGGCGTTGATGCGTGGCGCCCATCAGCTCGCGTCGAAAGCATCCAGGACGTTCGCGGCATTGATGCCCAACTCCGCCGCCGCATAGCCGCCCTCGAGGATGAAGATGGCGGGAAGATCAAGCTGCTTCAGCTTTGCCCCCAGTCCATGGAAATCGCTTTCGGTCAGGGAAAACTTGGAAATTGGATCGCCGACAAAGGTATCCAGCCCAAGGGACACGACCAGTGCATCCGCGCCATGACGCTCGACTCGCGAGCACGCGACATCCAGTGCCGCGAACCACTTCTCGGCTGTCGTGCCCGCGGGTAGCGGCAAATTCAGGTTGAAGCCCCGACCGGCACCGGTGCCGATTTCATCCGCATGGCCCAGGTAGAACGGGTATTCCGTGCGCGGGTCGCCATGGATGTTGACAACCAGGACGTCCGGCCGATCAAAGAAGATGCTTTGGGTTCCGTTCCCATGGTGGTAGTCGACGTCGAGGATGGCGACCCGCTTGCATCCGCCAGCGAGCAGCCCCTGCGCTGCGACCGCAGCGTTATTGAGGAAGCAGTAGCCTCCCATGAAGTCAGCTC
>JBAUTC010000392.1:0-3184 GCA_049582025.1 Thiomonas sp. | reverse complement strand
TTCGTGTATCCCAGCCTGTCCGGGCTGTGGACTTACAGCACGCGTCGGGACGCGACCGGGGGCGGCGCGAACATCGTTACAAAAAATATTCAGTGGCGCCATCTATATTTCTGACAAAGGGGAGATGTTTCGGGTTACATTCTTTACGCCTAGCTGACGGTCGGTGCGGCCCATCGACATCTTTGACGTGGCGATTTTGTCGCCCAGGAAACAGGAGTTGAGTGATGCCTGAATCCCTTGCCCAGTCTGTTGCCGAAGCCGCTGCGCTGCAGCGAACCGGACGGTTTGTCGCATTCTTCGAGCGGCGAACGCTACCGCCTGCCTCCACGAAGGAAGACGCGCCTGCCGAATTTCTGACGATGGGGGTGAGGTGCAAGTCGGCCAAAGCTTATGAACAGGCGGCCTCGTGGTTTCGCCTGGCCGCCGACGCAGGCAACCAGATAGCCCAGTATCACCTGGCCGGTCTCTACAAGAACGGCCAGGGGGTCACGCAAGATGTTGCGCAAGCGGCATACTGGTATGCAAAGGCAGCGGAACAGGGGCATGCACGCGCGCAATGCAATCTGGGCCTTCTGCACAAGCAGGGGCGCGGGGTATCGAAAGACCATGCGCAAGCCGCGGTGTGGTTTCGTGCGGCTGTGGAGCAAGGGCACGGCCCATCGCAGTACCACCTGGGTGATTTGTATCGGGAGGGGCTGGGTGTGCCTCAGGATTTCAGCTTAGCTGCAACCTGGTTTCGTCTGGCGGCAGAGCAGGGCCACGTTCCCGCACAGTATCGGCTCGGAGTGTTGTATCGCGAAGGGCTCGGCGTGATGCAAGACTTTGTGCAGGCGGCGATCCTGTTGCGCCAGGCTGCCGAACAAGGCTGCAATCTCGCGCAACACAGTCTGGGCAATCTGTACAAGCACGGGCTGGGCGTGCCGCAGGATGCAGAGGAAGCCTGCGTCTGGTTTTGCAAGGCGCTTGAACATGGCTATGTCGACTTTTCCCCCGATCCCGAGCATCGGGAGGATTGATCACCAGTAACAGCGGTATCCCGTTCCGGAAGCAGTGAACCGTTGATTTACACGCAGGCGCGCCACGCTGATTGCACTCTGGCCCGGCTCTGACCCTACTCGACCGGTGGTCCCGGACGACCTTCCTGGCGCTGTGGCGGCATTTGATGCAGGACTGGGCGGATTACTTGCGGTCGTCTGCGATCAGCGTCTTTCTACCGCAGGAAGCGAGGCCGCTCCTGTCCACTTCACGCGCAGTGTGATCCTAGGGCGGCCAGAATCAAGCAGTGGACGAGCATCGCCCCATAGTCCAGTGCTCAGCGCATGAACAAGGCGATCTCGCCACAGGCAACGCGCGCCGCGCTTTGCTTGCTCCATTACTGGTCAATCAACATCGCCCACTGATGCCACCGCAGCCCGAGACATCCTCAAAATGCCAAGTCGCCTTCAATTGCTGCGATCCCGGCTTTCGCGCAAATGTCATCGTTGTCACCGCCCGGTGCACCTGACACGCCAATCGCACCGACTCGCTGACCTCCGGACTCGATGGGCAGGCCGCCACCGATCATCACCACGCCCGCAAGATTCATGACGGCTTTATCTGCGGCCTCCGGTTTCGTTACACGTGCGGCAGCGCCGGTCGTGGATTCACGCCAGCTCGCAGCCGTCCGCGCCTTGCCGTTGGCTGCTTCTACGGTATGCCATCCGGCATAGCGATCACGAAGCATGACCAGCGGGAGGCCCGATGGATCAGTAACGGACACGCTCACTTGCCAATTCCGCTTTTGGCATTCTGCCTTGGCCGCGATTGCGGCCTTCAAGGCCGTTTCGGGCGTGATGATTTTCTGCGTCCAGGTCGCCGATTCGGCAAGAACGGGGCCAGAAAGGGTGCATGCGAACAACAGCACGATGGATTGTGTCAGACGGTTGAGTTTCATGTGACGACTCCAGAAATGTTTAGCAACATTGGGTGATTGTGCTCTTCTGACAGAAAAAAACTGCAGCTCAAGCTCCGGGTAAACCATGAATAGTCGCAACGGGGCGAAACCTTGTTCAGCAGTCGGACGCAGAGGTGGCTCGGTTCGTTTGAACACGCGGCAGCCTCTTTAAAAGTGGATGGGCTGCGGGTTCGTATGCCCTGGTGCAGGGTTATCCCCGGCGGCGGCGTCGCTTGCGACGAACGCAAGCTGCGGGGGATAACCCGTGTTCGGGCGGTTCAGGCTGCCAGCCTGGATGTCGGCAGGGTAGCGCAATAGGCTTCCTCGGGGGTGCGCTCGCGGTGCGCGGTGTGTGGACGTCGGGTGTTGTAGAAGTCGATGTCGGCCGCCAGGCTGGTGCGCAAGACGCTGACCGTCTCGTAGGCCTTGAGGTAGACGTCCTCGTACTTGATGCTCTTCGAGCGCCGCTCGACGAACACGTTGTCGCGCCAGCGGCCGCGGCCGTCCATGCTGTTGGCAATGCCATGCCGCCGCAGCGTGTCGGTAGACTCCAGGCTGGTGAATTGGGCGGCGCGCTCGCTCTTCACGCCGCGCAGCAGGTACGGGTAGATCGGATGTCGAGGATGCTTGCGACTGGTATTGGGCTTCTTGTACGGCGCTTCGATGCCCGCGCGCGCCATCAGCGTGCCCACGTGCAGTCGGCTGCTGGCGAACGGATGCTCCAGGTGCAGCTCGTCGATGCGACGCATCAGCGCCAGGTCGCGCTCGCTCACGGGCCGGGGCTTGTCGTACGTAGTGCCTCGGCTGATGTCGAGCAATTGGGCCTGGGGCTTCACAGGAAGCTTGGGATCGCGGCGGGTCTTTGCTTGCGCTCAGCAGCCCCGCCTTGGTGAGCGCGCCGGACAAAAAATCAATCTCCACCGCTTGCTGTCCGATCTTGGCGTGGAGCGACTTCATGTTCACGGTCGGTACCGCACCTGGCGCTGCGCTCGCGCCGAACACGTCGCAGGCGCGCTCCAGTAGTTGCCGACGCCACTCGCTGACCTGCGTCGGGTGAACCTCTCGAACTGCTGCGCGATCTCGGCGATCGTCTTGTCGTTCTTCATCGCTGCCAAGGCCACTTTGGCCTTGACCGCCGGTGAGTGAATGCGACGGATCCTCTTGCTCATGTCTGCTCCTGATCTGTCGGGCGAATTCCTCGCCCTTGGGAGCAGCCTATCCACTTATCCCCGTGTTCAGTTTCGCCGAGCT
>JBAUTC010000391.1:0-8627 GCA_049582025.1 Thiomonas sp. | reverse complement strand
TTGCACGTCCCGGATGTGCTCACCGATGGCAACCTGGCCACCAAAGAGCTGCTTCAGGTAGGGCGCTGCGGACAGGTGGTCGGCGTGCGCGTGGCTTTCGAGCAGCCAGTCCACGGTCAGTCCCTGTGCGCGCACAAACGCGGCGATCCTGTCGGCGAACGCGGTGCTGGTGCGGCCCGAGGCGTAATCAAAGTCGAGCACGCTGTCGAGAATCGCGCAGTGCCGGGTCTCCGGGTCGATGATGCAATGCGTCGCCGTAAAGGTCGGCGCGTGAAACCAGCTCTGAACAAGGGGGGACTGCGTACTCATCCGGGTATCTCCTAGGCGGAATCCATTGCAGGATCAATATATAAAAGAATATATTGTTTTTCCATTAGGAGTTACCTGATTGAGGCAAGTCAATGTCAAGCACGCAAGACTTTGAGATTCCCAGCATCGACACCATGCGCCGCAATTCGGAACAGGCGAGCGCCCTGCTCAAGACCTTGGGCAATCCGGACCGTTTGCTCATTTTGTGCCAGATCAATCGCGGTGAGATATGCGTCAGCGAACTCGAGGCCGCCTGCGACGTAAGCCAACCCACCCTGTCCCAGCAACTCACCGTGCTGCGCGCGCAGGGCTTGGTGAAGACGCGCCGCGAAGGCAAGCGCGTGTATTACAGCCTGGCGAGTCCGGCGGCAAGCGCTGTCTTGATGACCCTGTACCAGCTTTACTGCAGCGGCGGGAACGACCCGCCGGGCAAATGAGTTTGTGCCACGGCGCTTGCATGTCGCCACGGCACAGCAACAGGCCTGACCAGATCACTGGCTGGCGTCGACAAGACCAGAGACAACACATGCCAACGTCACGAAGGAGAGACACATGTTCAACATTGATTGGGCGCATTTCACGCCAGGAACAGCCATCCTCGGCGGCGCGCTGGTTGGCGCGGCAGCAGGCGCCATGGCGCTCGGCGGCGGCAAGATTGCCGGAATCAGCGGCATTTTCGGCGGTGCCATCGAGGAAGCCATGAAGCCCAAACGGCCTACCCCCTGGCGGATCTGGTTTCTTCTCGGATTAGTGGCTGCCTCCTTCATCTGGGTGGCGTTCCGGCCGGTGCCAGGGGCGCATTATGGAGAGTCCTGGCCCGTCATCGCCTTCGGCGGTTTGATCGTGGGGTTTGGCACCCGGTTGGGCTCAGGCTGCGCCAGCGGCCACGGCGTTTGCGGGCTGGCGCGATTTTCGCCGCGTTCCATGGCTGCGGTGGGCACATTCATCGGCATGGGCATGGTGACCACCTTCGTCATCCGTCATGTACTGGGAGGGACCTGAGTCATGAAAACCCTCGCATTTCTCAGCGGCATTCTGTTCGGCATCGGTCTGCTGCTCTCCGGCATGACCGACCCCGCCAAAGTCATCGCATTTCTCGATATTGACGGTGCATGGGATCCCAGCCTGATTCTGGTGATGATCACCGCCGTGCTTGTAACGCTCGTGCCCATGCAGATGGCGCAACGCCGCGTCAAATCGGTCATCGGCCAAAAAGTCGCCTTCCCCATCACCAACGGCATCACCGGCAAGCTCCTTCTTGGCAGCGCAATTTTCGGCATCGGCTGGGGAATGACCGGCTTGTGCCCAGGTCCGTCGCTCGCTTCGCTCGCCGCGTCAACCTGGCAGGAATGGCTGTTCTTCGGCAGCATGGTCACCGGTATGGTCGGCTTTGAGTTGTGGCAGCGTGCGAGCGCCCGGGTGCGAGGGAGCGTGGCAATTCCACTGTCAGCCACAGCCGCGCGCAAAGTCTGAAAACGCGCGGATCACACCACCGCTGTCCGCATTTGTGGACACGGTGGCTTTTTTGCGCCCACCACGGCAGCGAGCGGGTTTTGGCCTGACTTGGACCGACCATCACGTCGGCAGTTAAAATTTCGACGTTTTGACATCTCTGGTCCTTCTCATGACTTTCGTTGTTACTGAAAACTGCATTCGCTGCAAATACACCGACTGTGTTGATGTCTGTCCGGTTGACTGCTTCCGCGAAGGCCCGAATTTCCTCGTCATTGACCCGGACGAGTGCATCGATTGCGCAGTCTGCGTGCCTGAATGCCCCGCCAACGCCATCTACGCAGAGGAAGACGTGCCCGGCGATCAGCAGCCATTCATCAAAATCAACGCCGAGTTGTCGCGCCAGTGGCCCAGCATTACCAAGCGTAAACCGGCCCCGGAAGATGCCGACGAATGGAAGGACCAGCCAGACAAAATGCAGTATCTGCAACGTTGAATCTCCGGCTTGCTTCGTGACGCGAGCGGCACGCGATGCCGCTCTTTTTTTCATCTTGCCCCTTCATCCGCATGGACATGTCCAACGCCTCCCCCACCCAGCACGCCAGCACCGTGGCTGCCGACATCATCGAAACAGACGCGGTCATCATCGGCGCGGGTCCGGTCGGTCTGTTCCAGGTGTTCGAACTCGGTCTGCTCGAAATCAAGGCGCACGTCATCGACACCCTCGCACATCCCGGTGGACAGTGCGTTGAACTCTACCCGGACAAGCCGATCTATGACATTCCCGCCGTACCGGTCTGTACCGGACAGGAACTGACGGACAACCTGCTCAAGCAGATCGAGCCATTCGGCGCCACCATGCACCTCGGGCAGGAAGTCAGCGCCCTGGAATCCCAAGCGGATGGCCGCTTTCTGGTGGAAACCACCAAATCCACGCGCCTGCTGTCCAAGACCGTGTTCATCGCCGCCGGTGTCGGCTCCTTCCAGCCACGGACCCTCAGGGTGGATGGCCTGGAGAAGTTCGAGGGCAGCCAGTTGTTCTACCGCGTGCGCAATCCGGCACAGTTTGCGGACAAGAATCTGGTCATCATTGGCGGCGGCGATTCCGCACTCGACTGGGCGCTGCACTTCGTCCAGACCACCGAGCACAAGCCGGAGAGCGTGACACTCATCCACCGCCGCGACGGCTTCCGCGCCGCGCCGGCGACCGTTGCGCACATGCATGCGCTTTGCGAACAGCACGAAATGCAATTTCTCGTTGGCCAGGTGTCCGGTTACGAGGAAAATGCGAGCGGCCAGCTGCAAATGATCAAGGTCACAGGCAATGACGGCATCACCCGCCGCCTGCCGTTGGACATGCTGCTGGTGTTCTTCGGACTCTCCCCCAAACTCGGGCCGATTGCCGATTGGGGTTTGGAGATCGAACGCAAGCAACTCGTCGTGGATACGGAGAAATTCCAGACCAGCATTCCAGGCATTTTTGCCGTGGGTGACATCAACACTTATCCGGGCAAGAAGAAGCTCATTCTTTCGGGTTTCCATGAGGCGGCCCTGGCCGCTTTCGGCGCGGCGCCGTTCATCTTTCCGGAAAAGAAAATCCACCTGCAATACACGACGACCAGTCCCAAGCTGCACAAGGTGCTCGGTGTTGAAACGCCAGTTTTCGACTGAGCTGCGATCGTCGCGGAGCATACCCAGATCGGCAGAAATCGCAGCGGGCTGTTGACGTCAGACCAAATTGCTGGATATACTCTTTCGTTTTGCTGATCCTCGATAGCTCAGTTGGTAGAGCGCCGGACTGTTAATCCGTAGGTCCCTGGTTCGAGCCCAGGTCGAGGAGCCAAGATTTGCAAGGCCTCACGTGAAACGTGGGGCCTTTTCATTTGTCCGAACGTGACGAATTCGTGCCCCGTTCTGACACAATCCTGCTCGCTTCAATCGGAGCCGCGACGGTCAACAGGTTCTCCACAGCAAACTTGGCATAGCGGTCCACCATCTGCCGCGACTTCCAGCCCCCTAGGTCTTTCAGCTCGTCGCAGGACGTTCCCGCCGGCTGATGTCATGACGCCAAGGTGTGCCGAAGGTCGTAAAAGCGTAAGCCCATGATCCCCGCCTTCTTCGCCGCATTGAGCCAGGCCGTGTTGCTGATCTGCCAGCGAATCGGCTGTCTTTCATACGTGAAGCAATAGCGGGCATGCTTGCCAACCTGCTCCTCTAGCACCTGCACCGCTTCCCCATTGAGTGGCACGCCGCGAGGCGTGCCGTTCTTGGTCTGGTTCAACCAGGCAACCTGCCGCGACAGATCCACCCGGTTCCATTCCAATCCGGTGATCTCGGAAGCCCGGCAGCCTAGTTGGCATGTGACGAGCAGAAATGTGACCAAGCCTTCTCGCCGCTAGGGCCGTGACATTGAGGAGCGCTAAGTCTCCCCTAATACTCCACTCAGTATCAACTAAGTTCTGTCCACGACACTTCCATCAACGCAACTGAATTGCGCCGCCTCTCGGTCTCTGCCTAGGGGCACCGCTCAACACTCTTGATGGAGTATCACCATGAAACTGAACAAGTCATTCCTTGCTGCCAGCGCGATTGCGCTCGGATTGGGCACTGCAGTCACTGCTCATGCCTTTGATGGTCAGCAATACACCAAGGACGCCAAAATTACCCTGGAGCAAGCCAGAGCCATCGCCCTGAAAACCATTCCGGGCGCTGCCATCACCGCCGAGGAACTGGAGCAGGAAAAGGGTGGTAGCGGTCTGCGCTATTCGTTTGATGTCAAAGTCGGCCAAACCGAGCGCGAAATCGGCGTGGATGCCAAGACAGGTGCGGTCCTGGAGAACAGCGTCGAAGGCCCGAACAAAGACTGATGTCCGGGGGCAACCCGGTGCCAGTTGGCCGGGGCGGCGGCGCCCTGCAATACTGGAACAAGCCCTGCGGTCCCTCAGGCGGGGTGGCGGCTCGGGTTTTGCTGACCGCATGCATGTTGCCTTAGTCAACGAAACGGGGTGCGGTGCACTGCGGGCGTCTGATGTGCGCGCAGCAAGGCGCACAGGGCAGAGCCTCTGCGTCAAATGCAGGTGATAGGCGCCATTCGGCAGATGGAAGGCACCCAATGCGTCAGAGACAGACACCTGCCAAGGGTCAAGAAAGTGGCGATTGTGCCGCTAGGGAAGACAAGAGCGATTCAATTCCACACATTTTGTGGCAATCCACAAACTCGACCTCCCCCCGCATGACGCTGACCACCGCCCACGCAAACCCAATCTCCCAAGCAACCACTTTCCGGGAACTCGGGCAGAACATCGTCCAGCGAAGCCTTCCAGCATTTGGTCTGACATTGCAGGAGGTACTCAGAGTCACGGAGAGTGACTCGATGTCCGGTCAACAGGTCTCTGAAATCATCTTGCGCGACCCGTCACTCACCTCGCGCGTGCTGCGCGCCGCCAATGCGGCGCACCTCGGTTATTCCGGCAGTACCAAGGTGGTCACGGTCAGCCGTGCCGTCGTGGTGCTCGGCATCAATTCCGTCCGGTCCTTGTGCGTGTCGGCCATGGCGGTGGAAAACATGGCGGCAACAACCCAGTTTCGCCATCATGTTCAGGCTGCACTCGGCGTGGCATTGCATGCTGCAGTCCAGGCGCGTGACATGGGGATACGTCAAGGAGCTCGCAAGGAGGATAGTGAGCGGCTTTTTGTGGAGGCCCTGCTATCAGGCATCGGTGAGATGGCGTTCTGGTGCTACGGCGAATCCTTCGCCGAACGTCTGGACCAGGCACTGAACTCAGGGATGCCTCCAGTCCAAGCGGAGCAGACCGTATTGGGCACCACGCTGCGCCAGTTCAGCCGCGATCTGTTGCAAGCCTGGAATCTGGGCTCCGTGATGCGGGCAAGTCCTGAGGTCGCACTGGCGCAACGCCTGAGTCTGGCCACGCAAAAAGGTTGGCTCACTCCAGAGGCTCGCGTAGCCACGCAGGCCATAACGGGTCTGCTCAAACAGCCGGGCGTCGACACACTGCTTCGGCTAAAGGAAAACGCCCGGCAAGCAGCCATTCTGGCGACCGCCCTCGGCGCCAACGAGGCCGTGCTACGGATCCCTGAAGCTGGCCCACAGGCGGTGGAGTTGCCGGAACCGCATTTCGCAGTCGGGAACGGAGTAGGCCTCGCCTATCCCGAGCCGAATCTTCAGTTGCAACTGCGCATGCTGACCGAAATGGCGAATGTCGCCAGCAGCCGCAAGGACTTGCCCATGTTGTTCGAGGCGTGCCTGGAGGGCCTGCACCGCGCCGTGGGCTTGGACCGCTGCGTGCTATGCCTGCTCACGCCCGCGCGTGACCAGCTCCTCGCACGTATGGCCACTGGCATTGATGTGTCGGACTTGCGCTCGCGCCTGAAACTGAACTGGACGCCGTCGATGGACGCGGAACTTCAGCCCGGGCGCGCATCCTGGTTGTCCGGCAGTGCCACTCCCTTGACGTTTTTGCAGCAGGCCAGCGGCGTAGCCGACTGTTTCATGGCCACCGTTTCGGTAGACCGCGAGGCAATTGGCCTGTTCTATGCCGATTGCCAGCCCTCGGGGCGTCCGTTATCGGACGAGGGTTTCGAGAGCTTTCGCAGTTTCATCGTCCAGGTCGAGATGGCTGTGCGCGCCTTGTCCAGGTGATGCGCTTCCATCAGCGCTGCGCCACCACCACGGCTTCGTTGCCTTGTGCGAAGAGGTGCAGCTGCGACAGCATGCCAGCTTGGGCAAAGGCCGCCTGGATTTCGTCGGGCCGCAGGAAATGGTTGCCTTGCACGTGCTCACTGAGATTCTGAAACGCCAGCGCCTTGCGGCTGGGTTCGCGCAAGGCGGTGCGGTCTGCCGGCCAAGCGGGCTCCCAGATGACAACGTAACCATCGGGCTTGAGGTTGGCGCGTAGCCAGGCGAACAGGATTTGGGGGTCTTTCTCCCAAACATGGTGTAAAGCACGGTTCATCGCAATCAGGTCGGCGGGTTCGTCCAGGGTGAGCGCGTGGATGTCGCCCTGGATGAAGTGCAGCCTTTCGGCCAAACCCTCCTGCTCCGCCAGGGCTTGGGCCTGGGTGATGTTCTCCTGGAAACCGTCGATGCCTAGGCCCCGCAGTTTGCCGCAGCGACGCGCCAGTGCGCGCAGATACCAGCCACTGCCGCAGCCCAGGTCCACGGCGAGCCCCCCGCGGGCATCCACGTCGGCGAAAGCTGGAACTGCCGGACAGATGGTGCGCTCGAACGTCGATGCGAAATTCGCTTCGAGCATCGGCCCGAACCACGGCAGCACGGTCTCGCGCTCGGCCAGCACGTGCTCACCCGGACGCTCACCCGTGCGCATGAGGCCTGCAGCCCGCTCGGCCATATGTGCCGACAAGACGGATTGCACGGCCATCGGCATGAGGGTGTCAGGGGCCTCAGGCCGCATAGCCTGGCCTATCGGCGTGAGGCGGAATACGTCACCGTCCGCGTCCAGGTAGCCGAAGGCATAGGCAGCATCGCACCAGCGCAAGACGTAGCCGGAGTCGAGCTTGGCGACGTTGGCCAGGGCGGCCGGAGACGCGGGGCCAAGGTTGTGCAGGGTGCTGAACAGGCCATTGACCACGCCGATGTAGGCGATGTTCAGGCTGAGCGCAGCCTGGGATTGCTGGCGGAATTGGATTTTGAGTTCGTCTGCAGTCATTGGGGAATCGTGGAGTCGTGCGATGGAATCGGGCTATGGGGTCACTCACGCCCGGCCAGAAGTGCTTCAGGATGCGTGGACAGCGTACGGGTTTCTGGTATTCCCGGGAGTATCAGGATTCTGCAATGATTGAGGCAGGGCCCGCCGGGCTCGCCAACAACAATTGGAGGAACACACCCATGACCGTCAACGAAGGTACCCTGGACCGCGCTCTGCGCGTGATTGCAGGTCTTGCACTCATCGCCCTGACACTCACACACGTGATTGGCATGTGGGGCTGGATTGGCGTGGTGCCCCTGGTGGCCGGGGCAGTGGGTTTCTGCCCGCTGTACACGGTGCTCGGGATTCGGACCTGCCCGATGCGCAAGAACTGACGACCGACCGAGGCGCCCACGGGAGTGGCCTCGGTGTTGAAAGCGCGTTGCTGGATTGGGATAGCCAAACAACTTATGCAGAGCTGCCAACAAGCGGGGCTACAGCCGGTCCATGGTCAGCTTTGGAAGCTGCTGAAGACAACCTTTGACGGCGCAGGGGGATTCGATTGTCGTCTCAAGCCTGCCCGGCTCCTGTCGAAGCGCCCTATTTCGGAGTTTCCTTGCCGAATGGCAGCCTGACCGCCACCGGCGGCGCACTGCGTGCCACGACGTTCACTCTCCCGTGTCAGACCGCCGCTTTGCCGCCGCTTCAATCACCTTCCTTGCCTGCAACTCGGTATTCGCCGACTGGTCCAGTTGCGCCCGGCATAGCCCCGCCACCTCATAGCGGAAGTTTTCGTAGACGTCCGCCGCAGCCGGGTACGTGCGCAGCACGGCATCGAGACGACCATCAAACGGTGCCCGTGCAAGCTCCTCACGGAGTTTTCGGGCAACTAGCTGGTACTGCTCGGCACTCGCTTCCAGAGGACCGCTCTCCAGGCGCTGCAGGAGATGTGCAAGTGCGACGACCATCGGCGCAACCTTGGAACCTGACTGACTCGCAGCCCCAGCCTTCATTTCGTTCACGTTCATGACTATCTCTATGGAAATTACTTCCCTGATAGCCAAGCAAATGCTGGCCAAATGGCCAAAATCAAGTCGCGTTCGAAGACCGGCGCCCCCCAAGCCCACCATAGGCACTCGAAATTCTGTGGATGCACCTAGAGTGTGATGTGGTGGAACACGCCGCGCCAAAGCCATTCTC
>JBAUTC010000390.1:0-1921 GCA_049582025.1 Thiomonas sp. | reverse complement strand
CACGATGCGGGCACCCTGGAACGCATCGGCCTCGTCTGGCTGGCTGCTGGTTGCATCCTGCTGGGACTGTTTCCCGCCTGGGTGCTGCGGGCCATCGATCAGGTGAACCTGCTGTTGCTGGACAGGCCGTTGATGCAGACGGGCAACTGGTTCTGGCTGGCGCCGCTTTCTCCCGAACGGGCGTCGTACAGCCCGGTGGTGGTGGTGCTTGTCGGTCTGCTCGTGATCGGTCTAACGGCGGTGCTGACGCACCGCGTCTATGCGGGCCGCACCCGTCGGTCAGCGCCCTGGGACTGTGGCGCTCCCGGCTTGAACGCGCGCATGCAGGATAGTGCCGAGGGCCTGGGCCAGCCGATCCGCCGCGTGTTCACCCCGTTCTTCCTCACGCGGGTGGAACTTCCTCGCCCAGACGATGCCGCGCCGCGCTACCGCGTTTCGGTGGACGATCGTTTCTGGTCGCAGCTCTACCTGCCGCTGGCCGGCGGGGTGCTGTGGCTGGCGCGGCAGGTGGGCAAGATCCAGCAAGGGCGGGTCTCGGTGTACCTGCTCTACAGCTTTCTCACCCTGCTGGCCCTGCTCCTGGTGGTGGTCCGATGAGCCTGTCCGCGCTGTTCATCCAATTGCTTGTGGTGGTGGTGTCGGTGCTGCTGGCACCCCTGTTTTCAGGCTGGGTGACGCAATGCCGTGCCTGGTTGTCCAATCGCAGCGCGCCGCCGTTGTGGCAGCCGTATGCACGCATCGCCAAACTGTTGCGCAAGGACGCCGTGCTTGCCGATACCGCCTCGCCCCTGTTTCGCGCCGTGCCTTACGTGCTGTTCGGCATCATGGTGACGGCGGCGGCCATCATTCCCTCGTTCTCCACCGAGCTGCCCTTCGCTCAGGCAGCCGACGTGATTGCGCTGGTGGGGCTGTTCGCGCTGGCGCGGGTGTTCATTGCGCTGGCCGGCATGGACATTGGCACCGCATTTGGCAGCATGGGCGCACGGCGTGAAATGCTGGTGGGCTTTCTGGCCGAGCCCGCGCTGCTCATGGTGGTGTTCACCTCGTCGCTGATTTCCGGCAGCACGCTTCTGCCCACAATTGCCGAGTCGTTGCAGTCGCGCCAGCTGGCGATTCACGCCAGCCTGGCGTTCGCTGCCGTGGCGTTCGTCATGGTGTTGCTGGCGGAAAACGCGCGCATTCCGGTGGACAACCCCACGACCCATCTCGAACTCACCATGATCCACGAGGCCATGGTGCTGGAATATTCCGCCCGCCATTTGGCGCTGGTGGAATGGGCCAGCAGCCTCAAGTTGTTCAACTATGCCTGCATCGGCTTTGCGCTGTTTCTGCCTTGGGGAATGGCCGGACATGCCGACGGCGTGGCGTGGCTGTTGCCTGCCTTCCCGCCGCTGCTGCTCAAGCTGGCGGCAGCTGGATTTGGCATCGCGCTGATCGAAACCCTGAGCGCCAAGTTGCGCATCTTCCGCGCGCCGGAATTTTTGGCCACCGCCTTCCTGCTCGCCGTACTTGGTCTGCTGGTGCGCCTGATGCTGGCGCAATGAGAACGAAGCCATGCCTGCCATGATCATCGCCACCGCACCAGCCGTGTCTGCTTCGGCTTCCGCGCTAGTGAGCGCCTTGCCGTTGAGCACCCAGCTCATCCATCTGATCGCGGCGCTGCTGTTGCTGCTGTCGTTCGCCATGCTGGCGCAGCGCCGGGTGGTCAATCTGGTCAACCTGTTCGCGGCGCAGGGCGCGTTGCTGGTGGCCAGTACCGTGGTGGTGGCGTACTCCACCGGCGATTTCGACCTATATCAGTCCGCCGCGCTCACCCTGCTGCTCAAGGTCATTGTGCTGCCCTTTGTGTTGCACAAACTCATCCGCCGCCTGCATGCCGAATGGGACATTGAAACCCTGGTGAACATCCCCACGCTGCAGA
>JBAUTC010000389.1:0-2792 GCA_049582025.1 Thiomonas sp. | reverse complement strand
CCCATCTTGCAGCGCTATCGCATTCCGGCCACCATTTTTGTCACCACCAGATTCTGTGATCAGGCCATCAGTCACCCCCGCTATGGCGACCAGGCGACCCAGCGTTTGCATCTCGACTGGGACGAAGTCTCCATGCTCGCCCGGACGCCCGGCATCACCATTGGCTCGCACACCTTGTCCCATCCTTACCTGCCAACCATCAGCGACGCCTTGGCGCAGCAGGAAATCGCGACCAGCCGGACCGAAATTGCCGCCCGCCTGCAGCGCCCCGTGGCGTATTTCTGCTATCCATCCGGCGACCTGAGCCCCCGCGAGCTTCAACTCGTGCGTCACGCAGGCTATGCCGCTGCGGTCAGCGTGGCGCCTGGGGTCAATCACCGCAATACCGATCTGTTCCAGCTCAAACGCACCGAAATCACCGACCGGGACGACGATTCACAATTCCGGCTCAAGATCGCTGGGGCATTCGATCCGATTCACCAGTTGTTGCACGCGCGCCGCACCCGCCGTTTCGCGCAAAGCCACGTCAAACACAGCACCTCCTTTGAGGCCAGGACGCCATGAAAATTTTGTACTTGATGACCGAACCATTTGGCATAGGTGGCGTGCAGTCCGACGTCCTCACCCTGACCGAAGACCTGACGGCCAAGGGGCACACTGTCTATGTCGCTACCACGGAGGGTGTGCTGCTGCAGGAATTGATCGGCAAAGGCGCGATTCACGTGGATATCGACTTCCATTTCAGCGCGCCGTCTCAATTTGCGCGGGCGCTCAAACAACTGCGCCAGGTGGTCAGACGCGAAGGCATCGAACTGGTGGCTCCCCAATCGGTGCGATCGTCCATGGTCGCCCACGCTGCACTGCGTGTGGTGCCTTACGGCTATCGTGTTCCGGCAACCTCCAGGCGAGTGCCCATCGTGACCACGATTCACAATATCCACAACCCCAGGAATTTCAAATGGGCGGGGCGCATCCTGCGTCAGAGCGCCGACTACATCATTTTCGAATCGAACTACGAGCGCAACCGTCTGCTGGTCAATGGCCTGCCGGCCGCACAGTCCACTGTCATTCATAGCGGGATCGATCTCGATCGCTTCTCGACAGCCACACGCACCGCGGAGTTCGCCCGCCAATACGGACTGGAGCCTGGTCAACACCTGGTCTTCGGCATCGTCGCCCGTCTGTCCGAAGAGAAAGGCCACAATTACCTTGTCGAGGCCTTTGCCAAAGTCGCACAGCGCAACCCGGAAACGCGCCTGCTCATCGTGGGCGATGGCCCGCTGCTGGAGCAGACCACAGCGCAGGTGGCCCAACTCGGTTTGCACAACCAGGTGATCTTCGCCGGGATGCAGCGCGACATCCCGTCCCACCTCGACCTGCTCGATGTGTTCGTGCTGTCCTCCACCCGCGAGTCGTTTCCGCTCTCCGCGCGGGAGGCCATGGCTGCAGGCCGCTGCGTGATTGCACCGCGCATCGGCGGCTGCGGCGAAGTGGTCGACGATGGCGTCACCGGGCTTCTGTTCACCGCAGCGGATGTCGACGATCTCGCGGCAAAAATGCTCACCTTGAGTGATCGCGCCACAGTCGCAGCCATGGGGGCGGCCGGACGGGATCGCGCGGAACGTCTATTCTCACGCCACGTCTGGGTCGACGGTGATGAAAAGGTCTATCTCGACTGGGCCGGACTTGCCACTCAAGCTGCGTCTTCGGCTGCGATGTCCTGACTCCGTTGAAGCTCACCCTCGAACTCCTTCTGTCCCCCGTTGGCCTCACAGCTTGCGGCTTGGTGTTGCTCTCCATCCTGGTGAGCTGGCGGCCGCATCGCCTCAGCGTCCGTCTGCTGGCGTATGCGATCACGCTGATCTTTATCGCGGCCAGCATGCCACTCGTTGCCAATGTCTTCCTTGGCGCGCTTGAGAATATAGCCAGCCGGGAAAAGATCTGTCCGCTTCCCCCACAGGGGAGTCTCTTCGTTGTGCTCGCCGGCGGAATCGACGGCAACCCAACGAGCGCGCAAGACTTCCCCGCCCTCAAGGCAGCAACCCTTCGAAGGCTGCTTTCCGCAGTCCAACTCGCTCAGCGGACACCAGACAGCACCCTGCTCCTTTCAGGTGGCTGGGGCAAGTCCGCGCGCGAAGCCAATCTGATGGGCGCACTCGCCATCCAACTCGGATTTCCCGCATCCAGGGTGGAGCTGGACACGACTTCACGAACGACGTTTCAAACCGCTGAAAACATCCGGGGCCGCGTGTCCCAATTTCCCGCGGGACGGCGCTACCTCGTCACCTCTGCCGAACACATGCCCCGCGCCATGATGGCCTTTGCCCATGAGGGCATCTCGATTTGCGCATGGCCGGTCGACTACGAAGCACTGCCCCTGCAACCTCTGGACATGCTGACGCCGCAAATCAGTGCTTTGGAAAAGACCACGCGTGTCGTGCATGAACTGCTGGGAATGGTCTACTACCGGCTTGTCAAATTTCAATGACCCAACCGATTCTCTTTGAGCCGCACGCATCATGACCTTGATTGATCAAAACGTCGAAACTGCCGAGATCGACAAATTCAGCGCCCTGGCGCATCGCTGGTGGGATGAACACGGCGAATTTCGCCCTCTGCATCAGCTCAATCCCCACCGCTTGCAGTGGATTCAAGACCACGTCGATTTGAATGGAAAGGCTGTTCTGGACATCGGCTGCGGCGGCGGCATTTTGTCCGAATCCATGGCGGCTGCTGGAGCAAAGGTTACCGGGATCGATTTGGCTGGGCCATCCCTGCAGGTCGCACGACTC
>JBAUTC010000388.1:0-2932 GCA_049582025.1 Thiomonas sp. | reverse complement strand
ACATCGTAGAAATCCACACGGCGCTCCTTTGCTCCCCATTGCATCGGCATCACCGAGCCATAAGCCAGACCGGCAAGGCGGGTCGGTTGCCGAATGCCGGCGACTTGCATGGGCCCGGCCAGCACCTGTGCGTCGCGTGCAAATACGCGCCCCACTTCAAATAGGCGCATGCGCTTGGCGCGGTGATTGAGGTTGTCGCCCAGAACCTTCACCAAGGATCCGATGAGCGTGGAGCGCATCACCGACATTTGCGCGACGATGGGGTTGAGCAAGCGGATGGGATCGGACTGGCCTGCGAAATCCTGCTCCCATTGCGCGTCGACGAAAGCGAAATTGATGGTCTCCTGATAGCCCAGTGCCACCGCCTCTTGGCGCAAGGCGTGGAGGCTCCGCCGGGCCTCCGGCACGGGCAGGGGCTGGAGCCGCGCCAGCGGCGCGTGCGTCGGAATGTGCTGGTATCCGTGAATGCGCGCGACCTCTTCGATCAGGTCTTCCTCGATCTCCAGATCGAACCGTTCACTGCTCGGCGTGACGATCCACGCCGGTTCCTGGCCACTGCGGTCAAAATCGGCCTGCAGTCCAAGGCGCGAGAATATCTCCCCCATGCGCTCGGCCCCGATGGGAATGCCGACAACCCTTTCGCAGCGGGCCACCCGCATGCGTACAGGCTTGCGCTGCGGCAACTGGGTAATCTGATCGTCCGCAGGGCCGGCCTGTCCGCCGCAAATCTCCAGAATCAGTGCGGTGATTGCATCGAGGTGCTCGACCGTGGTCGCATAGTCCACGCCGCGCTCAAAGCGGGCTGCGGCATCGGTGGAGAAGTTCAGTCGGCGCGCGCGCCCGCGAATCGCATCCGGCCACCAAAACGCGGCTTCGAGGTAGATGTCGGTGGTATCCAGCGTGACCGCCGTTTCCTCTCCTCCCATGATGCCCGCGAGGGACTCCACGCCGTTGTCGGCGGCGATGACGCCCATGTCCGGATTCAGGGTGATGGTCTGCCCATTGAGGAGTTCGAGCTGCTCGCCTTCATGCGCCCAGCGCACGGTCAGCCCGCCGCGAATCTTGCTGAGATCGAACACATGGCTCGGCCGCCCCAGCTCGAGCATCACGTAGTTCGAAATATCGACAAGCGCCGAAATGCTGCGCTGGCCGCTGCGCTCCAGCCTGGTCTTCATCCACTGTGGAGTTGCTGCCTTCGCATTCACCCCGCGAATGACGCGGCCGGAAAAGCGTCCACAGAGATCCGGCGCCTCGATGCGCACGGGCAGGCGCTCGTCCAGTGCGGGAGTGACAGGTTTGAACACCGGCTTGTCGAGCGCCGCCCCGGTGACCGCAGAGACCTCGCGCGCCACGCCGAGTACGCTCAGGCAATGCCCCAGATTCGGCGTGAGCTTGATGGTGAACACGGCTTCATCGAGCGACAACACTTCGCGCAGATCCGCTCCAGGCTTGGGGTCGCCCTGCAGCGCAAGCAAACCTGCATGATCGGCCGACAGCCCGAGTTCGCGCGCAGAACACAACATGCCCTGAGAATCCAGTCCGCGCATCTTCGCCGCACCAATGCGAAACGTGCCCTGCCCCTCCTGCGCTGGAGGCAACTCCGCCCCCACGACAGCGCAAGGCACGGACATGCCGGCAACCACATTGGGCGCGCCGCAGACGATCTGCAGCAATTCTGAACCGCCGACATCGACCAGGCAAACGCGCAGCTTGTCGGCATTGGGATGGGGCTGCACATCGCGCACCAGCCCGACGACCACGCCCGAGAAAGCGGGAGCAGCGGTCTTCACCTCCTCGACCTCCAGACCCGCCATGGTCAGCGTATCGGCGAGTGCTTCGGTCGAGAGGTCGGGATGACAAAACTGGCGCAACCAGGATTCGGGAAACTGCATGATCGGCTCTGTTGTAGAGGTGCAGCTAGGCGGGCAAGCCGCACAAAGCAGCGAAAATGGAAAGGATGGGCGGCTTCAGGCGAACTGCTGCAGAAAACGCAGGTCGTTCTCGTAGAACAGCCGCAAATCCGAAATGCCGTAACGCAGCATGGTGATGCGATCCAGCCCACTGCCAAAGGCAAAACCGATGAACTCCTCCGGATCGAGACCGAAGTTGCGCACCACCGCCGGATGAACCTGTCCGGAACCGGCCAGTTCCAGCCAGCGGCCTTTGAGCGGCCCGCTTTCGAACATCATGTCGATCTCGGCGGACGGCTCGGTGAACGGAAAGTAGGAGGGCCGAAAACGCACCAGAATGTCCTCACGCTCGAAAAACGCCTTGAGGAAACTGGTAAACGTGCCCTTGAGATCGGCCATCGACACGTCGCGTGCGATCCACAGACCCTCGAACTGGTGAAACATCGGCGAATGCGTCGCATCGCTATCGACGCGATAGGTGCGTCCCGGTGCGATGACCTTGACCGGTGGCATCTCGGCCAAATCCGCGTACTGCTGCACATGCGCACGGGCGTAGCGCACCTGCATCGGTGAGGTATGGGTGCGCAGCAGCAGCGCCTGCCCTTGCGCGTCCTTTGCATCGACGTAGAACGTGTCCTGCATCGAGCGCGCCGGATGATTCTGCGGCGAATTCAGGGCGGTGAAATTGGTCCAGTCGTCCTCAATCTCCGGGCCGTCTGCCACGTCGAACCCCATGGAGCGAAAAATCTGTTCCATGCGCATCCAACTGCGGGTCAGCGGATGCAGACCGCCTTGATTCACTTCGCGCCCGGGCAAGGTCACATCAATGGCCTGCGCCTGGAGTTGCACCTGCAATGCCGCGTGCTCAATGGCTTCGCGCCGATGTTGCAAAGCCTGCTCGATGGCCTGCTTGGCCAGATTAATTTCTGCACCACGCGCTCGCCTTTCATCGCCCGGCAAGGTTGCCAGCGCCTTCATTTCCGTCGTGATCAATCCGGTCTTGCCGAGATACCGTGCCTTGG
>JBAUTC010000387.1:0-4768 GCA_049582025.1 Thiomonas sp. | reverse complement strand
GAACCGCTGTCCGACGCCGTGCGCCGGGGCCGCGACTATGTGCGCCAGGCGCTCATCTCAGGGGCCGACATGCAGCTCGGCCACGGCCACGGTCCGCTCAACCACGGCTTCGCGCCGTTAGCCGCCAAGCGCCTGCCGCTTTAAGCGCCGTCCCGGGCCGTCCGCGCCTCACGCCAGCGCAGCGCGCCCGCCACCAGCAGGGTAAAGGCCAGACTGGGCAGGGCCGAGCCCCAACTCGGCCACCACGCTGTGCCAAGCTGGAATACCGCAATGCCAAACAACCAAACCAGCATCGGTCCCCAGCGCCAGTTGCTCTGCGGCGGCAAACCCGGTGCGAGCTGCGCGATCACCACGCCAAACAGGGGCACGAACACCGAACTCAGGGTGAGCAAGAACGGCTCCAGCGCGTGCATCGGCAGCGCCAGCGCCGCAGCGGTGGCCAGCGCCACCAGCGTCATGCCGGTGCGGCGGATGCTCCAGCCGCCGTTCAGAAAATTGCTTGAGACCGCGCCGGAATGCACGTCGCCGTAGGCGTTGTCCACCTCATCCACCAGGATGAAACCAAGTGCGATCAGCCCGCCCTGCGCCAGCAACAGGGTGCTGAGCATGTCGATATCCGACGGCGACACGCTGATGACCAACACACCCAGCGCATAACACCAGATGTTTGCCGCTGCATAGCCGATCCAGGTGCCCCGCGCCGTGGCACCGGCGTGCCGCCCATAGCGCGCGTAGTCCGCCACCAGCGGCAGCCACGACACCGGCATGGCCACCACCAGATCCACCGCAGCGAGCATGCTCATCGAGCCGTCGCCCGGCTTGGCCCACAGTGCGGCAAATCCGTGCTGCCAGGCTTTCAGCCCGAATTGATAGCTCAGCCACAGCAATGAGGCGATGATCAGCGGCATGGCTGCACGGCTGACAAAGCGCCGCACCAGACCGATCATGCGGCCGCTGGCCAGCCCGAACATCAGCAGGCCCCAGGCCAGAGTCGCTACCACCGGAACCCAGGCCGCCTTCACCCCGAAAACATGGTCGATGATGGTGCGCGTACCGTCGCGCATCACCACCAGTTCGAACGCCGTCCAGCCCAGCAGTTGCACCACGTTCACCGCAACCGGCAGCATGGCAAAGCGCTGACCCAGCGTGCGCCCGATCAGTGCCGAACTTGACAACCCGTGCTTGCTGCCGATGCCTGCCACCCAGGCCAGCAAGCCCGCGCCCAGTACCGAGCCCAGAAGAATCGCACCCAGCGCCTGCGGCAGGCCCAGCCCCGGCCGCAGATACGCGCCCACCTGCATGACCAGCAGACCGACGCCCAGGCTGAACCACAGCGCCAGCGCGTCACCGAAGTTGAGGATGCGCTCCCCCGAGGGAACGGATGCATTGGACGCGTGCGCTGCGTCCGTCGAAGAAGGCTGTGCTGCCATGGATGGCTTTATGCGTGCTCACGCAGAAAACCCTGCCGCGCGCCGCCGCGCGCATGAAGCGCACCCGCCGCCGACCGTGCTTCCCTGCGCGAGGATGACCTCAATCAGGTTCGAAGGGACTCTCTCAGCGCTAGCTACAGACGCAGCCGCGCACCCCCAGCGTTGCACCGCAGGATTGCGGCGCAGGGCGGATTGTAGGCGGACTGTCGGACGATGGTTGGCAACGCCCGCCTCGGCGTCCTCCCGACATTAGGACCTGTGACTTGTAATTGTTGACGTGAATCAAGCGGGACAGTTTGCAAACACGTAATCTTGATCCGAGTTAATTCTGGCTCCGGACGAATGTCCAGAAAGAGGAAAGCGTCATGATGCATACCAAACCGATTTTGAGTGCACTGTCACTCAGTGTCTTGCTCGTCGGCGGAGGACTGACTGTCACTTCGGCCTATGCCCAGCAGCAAAAGCAGGAAACCATTTACGGTAGCCAGTTGATGACGCAGAAGGAGCGACGGGAATACAGGCTCAAGATGCGCCAGGCGAAAACCGTCGAGCAACGCGAGCAGATTCGGGCAGAGAATCACAAGTCGATGCAGGAGCGCGCAAAAGAACGAGGCGTCAAACTGCCTGACACGCCGCCCGCGCGCGGCATGCGGTCTGGCGGTGGCGGCATGGGACCAGGCGGTGGTGGTCAAGGTCCCGGCGGAGGCGGCATAGGACCGGGCGGCGGTGGTCAGGGTCCCGGAGGCGGCGGCATGGGTCCGGGCGCCGCGGCCAAGCCCTGATCCTTCGATCAATATCCGCCTTGGCACAGTCGAAATGGAGTGGGGCGCAAGCCTTTCCCCGGCTCCATTTCAGCGCAAGGCAATTTCGGGTTGAACTCAGTCAGTCCCCGAGCCCTCAGCCCTTCGATACACCTGCGCAAACCGTCCCTGCTCCACGACCCCGTAATCCTCCGGGGCGTATTGCAGCAACCAGTCGCCGGCGTTGCCATGGAGCTGGTCGCCGCCTGTACTGCGGGCCATCCGGAAAGTTTGCTGCATTTGGCGCGCCAGGACAGGAATGGGCTGGTTGATGTAGCGCCCATCCTGCCCTGACTGCGTCGGTGCGACCGGCTGGTAGCGGACCTCAAAGCGGGCGCGGGAGACACTCCAGCGATCACCAGTTGAGCCGGTGATGAGAGCATCACCGGCTACGTAGCGGTTGGGGCCTTCGCGGCTGATGAGTTCGCCCGGAGCAGCAGCGAATTGCACTTGCACGGTCTCGTGCTTGACGTAGAGCGCGGCCTGCGAATCGATGCGCAGGTCCACGTCTTGCAGAAGTGGCGGTGTCGGATGGGTTGGTGTCATGGATGATGCCTCACTTTCCGTCCAGCACTTCCCAGCGCTCCAGGGCGTGAAGGAGTTCTTCGTCGATCTGGGCGAAACGTTCCTGCATTTCGCTGATGCGGACTGTGCCTGAGGTGTAGCTGGCAGGGTCGGCAAGCTGGTCAGAGAGCGATTTTTGTTCAGCTTCGAGTTCGGCAATGCGACCCGGCAGCTCCTGCAGTTCGCGCTGTTCCTTGTAGCTGAGTTTGCGCTTGGTCGGAGTTGCGGCGATCTGGGGTGAGCCAACGGGCACTGACTTGGCCTGTGTGCCGCCGCGCTTGTCCGCGCCTCCTGCAGCGGATTTGCTCAACTGCGACTGCAAGGCGCGGGCGCGTTGTGACTGGGTGAGCCAGTCGGTGACGCCGCCCTCGTATTCGCGCCAACGGCCAACGTCGTCGGGCGTCGATTCGTTGACGATGGTGCTGGTCACCACATTGTCAAGAAAGCGCCGGTCGTGGCTGACGAGAAACACAGTACCGGGGAAGTCCTGCAGCAATTGCTCCAGCAATTCGAGAGTGTCGATGTCAAGGTCGTTGGTCGGCTCGTCCAGCACCAGCACATTGGCCGGACGAGCAAACAAGCGGGCAAGAAGCAGGCGGTTGCGCTCGCCGCCAGAAAGCGACTTGACGGGCGAGTTCGCCCGCGCAGGCGAAAACAGGAAATCGCCCAGATAGCTCATCACATGCTTGCGTTGTCCGGCAATCTCCACCCACTCGCTGCCTGGACTGATGGTGTCGGCCAGGGTGGCATCGGGATTGAGCACGGCGCGCATCTGGTCGAAATAGGCCACCTGCAGGCGGGTACCCTGACGCACCGTGCCACTGTCAGGCGTGATCTCGCCGAGAATGAGTTTGAGCAAGGTGGTCTTGCCAGCGCCGTTGGGCCCGATCAGCCCCACCTTGTCGCCCCGGAGGATGGTGGCGGAAAAATCGCGCACAATCGCGCGGTCGCCGTAGCTTTTGTTGACTTTTTCCAGCTCGGCCACGATCTTGCCGCTGGATTGGCCACCATCCACGTCGAGCTTCACCCTTCCGAGCGAATCGCGGCGCGCCGCGCGCTGGCTACGAAGGGCCTCGAGACGGTTGATGCGGCTGACGCTGCGGGTGCGCCGCGCCTCCACGCCCTTGCGAATCCACACCTCTTCCTGCGCCAACAGCTTGTCTGCGCGTGCGTTCATCACAGCCTCGTCCGCGAGCTCCTGCTCCTTACGCGCCTCAAATGCGGCGAAATTTCCGGGATAGCTGCGCAAAATTCCGCGATCGAGCTCGATGATACGGGTGGAGACATCATCGAGAAACGCCCGGTCGTGGGTGATCAGAATGAGGCTGCCGCGAAAACCGGTGAGCAGTTCTTCCAGCCAGGCGATGGCATCGAGGTCGAGGTGGTTGGTTGGCTCGTCGAGCAGCAACACATCGGGCGCAGCCACCAGCGCCTGAGCCAGTGCCACGCGCTTCTGCATTCCACCGGACAGGCTTCCGATGCGGGTGGCGCCATCAAGCTGAAGGCGCTGCAGGGTCTGGTCGACACGTGCCTCCCAATTCCAGCCATCGATGAGTTCGATGCGGGTTTGCAGCGCATCGAGGTCGTCGTCTGGTGCATGTTGCTCGAAACGGTCGCGCAGTGCGCGGGCTTCGGCTACACCTTCGCTCACCACATCGAACACGGTGGCGTCTGCCGAGAAACTGGCTTCCTGCGGCACATACACACGGCGCAGGCCTTGCTGCACCTGCACCAGCCCGTCGTCCGGCGGTTCCAGCCCCGCCAGAATTCGCAGCAGCGACGACTTGCCCGTGCCGTTGCGCCCGATGAGGCCAACACGTTCGCCGGTTTCCAGCGCCATGGCGGCATGGTGGAGCAAGGCCACGTGGCCGAAAGCGAGAGACAAATCAGAAACGGAGAGAACTGCCATGCGGAGTGCGCCTTGCGCGAGTGGATAAGTGTGAGTGCCCCCAGACCGCCTTGCAGCCACCGCAC
>JBAUTC010000386.1:0-5589 GCA_049582025.1 Thiomonas sp. | reverse complement strand
GCGCCGAACACCGCGGCGACTTCGAGCATGCTGTCGTCCTCGATGCCCTCGACGACCACGCTGAGTCCGAGATCCAGTCCAAGCAGCACAAGCGTCCCGATCAACGTGACTGTCTGCAGCGGACTGTCGTAGATCTGCAGAATCAGGTTCTGATCGATCTTGATCGAGTCGAATTTCAAGGTGGACAGCCGGTGGATGCTGCTGTACCCCGTGCCGAGATCGTCCATCGCCAGGCGAATCCCGACCTCGCGCAGGCGATGGATGGCTTCGGCTTGCGCGGCCGCGTTGAATGCCTGGGTCTCCAACAGTTCCAGCGTGAGTCTTCGGGGCTCTACAGCGTGGCGCTTTAGAGCCTCTGCGACCCAAGCGGCGCAGTCAGGATCGAGCAACGTCGACGGCGGCAGGTTGATGGACGCCTCAATCGTCAACCCTTGCGCATCCCAGGCACGTAGCGCTTCGAGAGTTTGGTCGAGACCGACGCGAAAAACACGGTCGAGTTCGGTGTCACCGAGCAATGGAATGAAGTGTGCTGGCGACACCACCGTCCCGTCTGGCATGCGCAGACGGGCCAACGCTTCGACATGAATCACCCGGCCGGTCACCAGGTCGGCGATGGGCTGCATATACATCTGCAGTCCACCTGCGAACAGCCGCTCCCGGTAAGTGAGCGCCCTCTCCTCCGAGAGGACGAGCGAACCCGGCGGGGTGCTGCACTGCGCCCAGATCGACTCCATGCGGCGTTGAACGCCAGCCGTCCATTGCTGCATCCACGCCGAAGCAAATTGATTCGGGTAAGCGCCATAGATGGTCAGAACCGCCACCACGTGCCCGTCCTGTCCGGCAAAGGGAATCGCGACGTTGGAGCGAATCCCGAAACGGGCTCCCGCTTCCCGCCACGGCGCGGCGCGCGGATCCCGCGCCCAGCAGTCCGTTCGCTCCACGGCTTGCGTGCGCCACGCTGACGAGGTTGCGGTCTGACCTCGAGGCGACGTGGGGTCCAGATCGGGCAGTTGCGTGTTGTCGCGGAATATCGTTGCGATTCCGCTGCCAGGCTTGGACGCACTTCGTTCCACCGTCAGTGCGCCCTCGCGATTCAAGCGGGTCAAGACGGTGGCCTGAACGCCAGGCATGTTGGCCAAGACGTTGAGTTCCTGCTGTGAGGCATCCGTCCACAGCTCGCCGTGAAATCGTCTTTGGCGAGAAAACACTTCCTGGTAGACGCGATTGATCTCCTCTCCCGCTGAGAGTTCTGCGTCCAGTTCATCTTGAATCCTGGACTCGACTATCCGCAACAGGCGGTATCTCCGGCTCGCCACCATTCGCTCTGTATTGAGGCGTTCGCCCAGCAGGGAACGGTAGCGCACGGAAGATCGCGCAAGCATTGCGCCACTGATTCCGCTGAGAAAATGAATGGCTCCGATGTGCTGGGCGCGGCTCTTCAGGGCATCGATAGCCGTGTGTGGATCCATGAGGAAGCACAGATATGCCATCTGGCGCCGCTTCAGTTCGGCAAACTGCTGGTCGTCGAGCGCCTTGAACAAGGCAGCCGCACCTGTATCCGTCATCAGGTCGCTGTAGAAGGCCTCCACGAAATGCGCATTGACCTGATCGAATAGCGTCGAAGCCTCGCTCAGGATCTGTGCCGCGTCGCCGCCGTAGGGATCAATGGGTAATTCTTGCTGTGGTGCCTGCACGTCGTTGACGCCAAGCTGCCACCACTGCTTCCGCGTGGATTTTTCCCGCTTCAACTGGTACATGGAGGCATCGGCTTGGCGCAGCAACATGTCAGGATCCGTGCTGTCAACCGGGAACCGCGCCACGCCCATCGTCATACCGATTTGTACCAATTGTTGAGGGCCGACGCGAATCGGCTCCATCACGGCGATGTGGATGCGCTCAAAGATGGCAGTGAGATCCATCACCGCAGTGTCTGGATTGATCCCCTCGATGACGATGACAAATTCGTCTCCACCAAGCCGTGCGATCAATTCGGTTTCGCGCAGGCCGTCCTGCCAGCGTTGTGCGACCTCGCGCAGCAATGCGTCACCTGCATCGTGTCCATGCGTGTCGTTCACGCGTTTGAAGTCGTCCAGGTCAACGAAGCCGACAGCGACCTCGGTACCCTCGCGCCTCGCGCGCGCGAGCGCATCCTTCAAACGCAAGTTCAATGCGCTGCGGTTGGGTAGTTTGGTTAAGGCGTCGTAGAGGGAATGTTGTTCTGCCTGGGCGCGTAGCCGCGACAAATCCACGAATGCGGTGTGGATGCGTCGCGTTGCCAGGCCCAGATACGCAAAATACAGGACCGCAAGGTAGCCAGCAGCCTGGAGCGTAGGTTCCGGCGACAGCAGCAGCCGTGCTCCTAGTGCGATGGCGGATGGCAGCATGAAAAGCAGCGCAGAGGGCGCGTCGGACGACTGCTGCGCAACTCCCGCGCCACAGACGGCGGCGATCACCATGGCGATGAATAGTCCGTCATTCGAACTGGCCGTGAACAAGAATAGGGGGAGTGCCGCCCAGGACACGCCCAGAATCAACACAGTCAGGCGAAGCCGGAATAACCAGCGCCCCGGATTGCGCCGCAGTTCGTCGTCGGGTTGTGCTCCGAACCAGACGACGAGACGCGCTAAGTGCACCAGAACCATCCAGATAAGCCAGGCCCAGAGTGCTGATGTCGGCGCCTGCCCGCGCAAAACCCACGCCACGACTCCGGCCGGGACGACGCCGCCGGCGAATCCGACCGGGATCGAGTGCAACAAGACCCTTGCCTGATCAGCGGCGATATCGTCCGTGACAACGAGCCGCTGTTTCGCGCCTCCGCCGCCAATAGGCGCAGATACTTGTGTGATCTCACCGATGGCCGGCGCAGTGGCTTGACTTTGATCAATCATGGGTCTGTTGGCAACCAAGTGTCCGCGGATCTTCTCCTGCCCCGGCGACATCGGCATCCTTGTGCCGAGCCGTCGCAGTCACCACACCGCAAATCTGCCAGCTTTGGTCCATGGAAATCATGAGTCGCCTCCTCACATTCAAAAGGGGCGCTGGCATACCCCACACCGACGCCGAACGGAGCTTGCTAACCAGACTTCCCGAAGACTGGCGGTACAAGGTGATTTGGCTCAAACATCGAATTAGACGCATATGACGACAGTAGGCCGTAAATCGTCGCCTGTCATGATCCGGTTAGTCAGCATTTGGGCATGAACGTGAAATATGCACGTTCATCTGCTGCGCTTTCGGCGCCACAGAACCTCAGACGTTGAATGTCGCGTCTCTCGAACGGTATTTGGCCGATATGGGTCGGGTCTGGTTGACCGAACCTAACGCTGGAACGGCCGCTCTGCCCGACCTTGAATCACCCACATTCCGTTGACATGACGACACGGCCTGTTGTCCTGTCCGATGTACGGTGAAATCAGGATTCCAGGCCTTCGACTGGGCGTAGGACGCTGATGAAACGCCCAAGTTGTGCGTCACCCGGGCGCCCCCCTGCACGGCAAGACTCGACCACCCACCCCGCGGGTCCCGCCACACCTGGTCGCTCTAATTGATAGAGGGCGCCAGGCTGCAGGACGGCCGCCGCCATGATCGTCACACCCCCGTGACGATCGTCACCCACCAGCACGCCGTGTATGTCCGCTGCACCGCATTCGGGCTGCAGGACCACCGGCAGGATGGATGCTTCGCCCGAGGTTTCACTGTCCCAGGCCAGAGAGACGCTCGCGGGCGTCAACACAGACATTGAGTCCATCGCGCAGTTCTTGAATGTCGGGTGGGGAAGAGGCGCAGGGCGTTGTGCCTCTGCTGACTAGCAGCGTAAAAGGGGGTTGACTGACTGTCCGTGAAGGAAATCACGCTTTGTCGGATTGATTGGGGCGGAATGACGACCAAGCGGCATCGCTCAGCATCTGCGCGACGCCATGCGTCATGGCGCTCTACGGAGGAACCACCGGAATTCAGGCCAACGATCTGGTCGACCCCAAGATTCTGCGTGACCAGGGCGCCGCGCTACGCGAACTGCTGACGGTCGCCGGGCAACTGGCTGACGACGAACACTTGCTAGCGCTCGCTTTTTCATTGACCGAACAGATTGTCGCGGTCGACCGCAGTTTGGCGGCCATTTTGTTGCCTGCCGGCGAGGCGGGGCGAGCCCAGGCGGTGGCCGTGTCCTAGCTGCGCCAGTTCGGCATTGTCTGCGCCAACTGGCACTTTGCGCGCGGCCCGCTGGCCACCCGGGCGAAGCTGAAAAATGGGGAAGGGGAGGCCAGCGATCTGGAATGCATCGTCGCCCTGGCTATGGGTGATTAGCCTTAACGTTCGCTTGCAGCCCGAAAGCTGCTTGGCGCCTGGCCGGTCAGCTTCTTGAAGAAGCGGCAGAAATAGGCCGGATCCGAGAAGCCCAGTTCATAGGCGAGTTGCGAGACCGGCGTCCCGGTGTAGATCAGTTTGCGCCGTGCTTCCAGCAGCAGGCGGGCCTGGATCAGCCCGAAGGCGGTCTGGCCGGCGTGTTTGCGGCTCAGCCGGTTGAGCCGGCTTTCGGTCAGGTTGAGCGTGTCGGCGTACTGCTCGACCGGCCAGTGTTCGGCGTAATGCGTCTCGACCAGCTGGCGGAACTTTTCCATCTGGCCGTTCGTGTTGGCATCGCTGCCGGTGTCGACACGCAGCCGTTCACGAACCAGCAGCAGCAACAGGGCGCGGACCAGCCAGACCTGAAGGCGGACGCTGGCCGGGCCGGGGGCGCGGAATTCCGGCTCGATCTGCTCAAGCAGACCACGTATCCGGCGTGCCGCCTGGGCGTCATCGGCGCCCAGCGCGATGATCTCGGCCTCGCCGCGTAGCACCGCGAACATCTGGGTCGCATCTTCCGACTGGCTGGCCAGCCCCGCCGAATCCATGGTCAATACATAGCCTTCGGTCTGCGGCATGAACTTGAAGGCGTGAATGACGCCGGGCGGGATGACCACGGCGAGCGGCGACGCGTAGTCGCTTTCCTGGCTGTCGAGCAGCACGCGGGCCGTCCCGGAAAAGATGAAGAGCAGTTGCAGCAGTCCGGCGTGGGTATGGGTGTCGATCTGCCAGTTGCGGGCGGCACTGCGCGCCGAGATTTCCTCGATATGGATGAATTCGCGGCTGACCGCGGTGTGCGCTTCACCGTAGAGCGAAAAGGTCGGAACGAGAACACTCATGGCGAAATCCGGGGTGGCAGTTAATTGCAATTCGACTTGAATATTTTGGACGTATTTTGCTATTTCGTGTCATAAAAGTACAAATCTCTATTGTCATCGTCCATTCGGATCGCGGCGCTCCGGCACTAAAGTTTGTGAAGCCCGCCAGCACGCGGGTGCAACGAATAGTCAAGGAGACAAGATGTTCAATTTCGACCCCTATTCGCCGACGGTGGATGCGGACCCGTTCCCGTTCTACAAGACCCTGCGCGACCAACACCCGTGCTTCTGGAGTTCGGAAGCCGAGATCTGGGTGCTGTCGCGCTATGCCGACATCGTTACCGCACTCAACGACTGGGAGACCTATTCGTCGGCCAGCGGCAACCTGATGACCGAACCGCCCAATCGGGCCGGCTCGACGCTGGGG
>JBAUTC010000385.1:0-2002 GCA_049582025.1 Thiomonas sp. | reverse complement strand
AGCCAGAGCCAGAGCCAGAGCCAGAGCCAGAGCCAGAGCCAGAGCCAGAGCCAGAGCCAGAGCCAGAGCCAGAGCCAGAGCCAGAGCCAGAGCCAGAGCCCGCAGCGGTCCAGAATGCGGAGGACGGGGGGAGGGAACCCGCGGCGCTCCCGCTGCCCAGTGGATCCGCGTCAGAAACATTGCCGCCACCTCTCACGCAGGCCGAGCCGAGGTTCATCGCGGTGCAGACGGGATCGGTCGGGCCGTGGCGCGTGGCCGTGCCCGCGTCTGCCGCGCGATCTGCCTTGGCGGCCGACACCCCGCTGTGGACCGGTCCCGATGGGCGACTCCTGCTGCTGCATGACGATGTTGCCGTGCCAGCGCTCGATCTTCCCGCTTGCTGGAACCTGCCGCAGGCGGCGAAGCCCGCAGCAGGCGCGGCCTTGTTGCTGCAGACGCTGTCGGACGATCCGCCCTTCGCGTTGCGATTGGACTCCATAGGAGATCAACACGAGCTGCTGTTCTGGCCCGTGCCGCGCGCGGTGCGGCGCGTCAGCGGTGTGCAGGCCGCTGCATTGACCGGAGTGCCGTGGCAACCGGAGAGCGAACAGGCCGTGCTGCTTCTTGATCTGCCCTGGCTGATGCAACGCCTACGCGCGGAGGTCGTGGAATGAACGGCGCGCCGTCGTGGCTGCAATTCCGTCTTGGCGACCAGATTCACGCGCTGGAGGCTGCGCCCGTGCGGCAGATCCTGCGCGATCCGCGGCTGACGCCGCTGCCTTTGCCGCAGCCCAATCCGCTTTGTCCGGGGCTGATCGCCTGGCAGGGCAGACCGCTGCTGGTGCTCGACCTCGGGGCCTGCCTGCTGCATCGTCCCAGCCTGCCGGGCGAGGATGCGCGCTTTCTTGTCTGGACGCAGGGGCAGCTGGCGGGGGTGCTGGCGGTCGATGGTGTCGGCGCCTTGCTGCGGCTGTCGGCGACCACCCTCACCCAGCACTGGGCGCCCGCCCAGCCCGGTTTGCCGCCGCCCTGGAATGCGATCCGCGGTCTGCTGCATGCGGGCGAAGCGACGGCAATTCCTCCCTCCGGCCTGGACGACCCCATGGTCGATCCCATTGCCGTGTTTGACGTTGCCGCGCTCTGGCAGGCGTGCTGGAAGTGTGCGGAGGGTGGGGCATGAAGCGCACGCCGCAACGCAGCCTGCTGCTGTTCTGGCTGGTTGCCCTCCTTTGGGGGGGCGGCATGGTCGAGCTGGCCTGGACGTCTGCCGCGCAACCCTTGCTGCTGCTCACCGCTTGGGCGGGGGGCGCCGTATTGCTCCTGCTGCTGGCGCTGTACCTCGGCCTGTCGTTCCGTCTCGATCTGTTCCAGGTTCAGCAGGCGCTGCGCGAGGCCAGCATGGATCCGCACGCCGAGGGGCAAGGCAAGTCGGCGCTGGCTGCAGTCTGGTGGCCGTTGATCGACGCGGTGGCGGCGCAGCGCCAGCCGCAGCACAGATCAGTGGAGGATTGCGACCGCTACAAAACGCAGATCGACGCGCTCCAGGCGGCCCTTGCCGCCGAGCGCGCCGAGGCGAGTGCGTGGCAACACCAGGCCGTGCAGGCGCAAGCCGAACTGGGGCTGTTGCAGCGACAGGTGCATGACGCTGCACAGACACTTGTGTCCATGGAATCCGCCTTGGCAGCGGCAACGCTCCGACCGGACATGCTGCCAGACACCACCCAAGTTGGAGAGGACCAGTTGCACCAACAGCTCGAGGCCTTGGCCGCGGTTGCCGCCCTGCTGGCGACGCTGACCTCGGAGTTTGAAATGCACGTCGGCGCGTCAGCGCAGCAAGAAGCTGCAGCAAGAGCGCATGCCCTTGCCCGCGCCGCGCGGCAGACGCAGGATGTTGCGGCGCTGCAGCAAGGTGCCCGGCAACTGGCGCAGGCAGTCGACGATCTGCAATTGCTTGGCTTGAATCTGCGCCTGCATCTGTCGCATCTTGCTGGCGTCACATGCGCCGACCCAACGCTCTTTGAAC
>JBAUTC010000384.1:0-3425 GCA_049582025.1 Thiomonas sp. | reverse complement strand
GACCACCCAGCGCAGGGTCAGGCCACTACGCAGGCCAACGAAATCATTTTGCGTGAGCCCGGCCAGGATGGACATGCCCACCGGCACGATGAGAAACAGGCTCAGCAGCAGCGTGGTGGCCGCCTGCAGGGCGACAGGCAGGCGTTTCAGCGCGGTGTTCATGGTGTGCCCACTCATGCGCCGGTGGCGACCGTCTGGCCGTCGAGTCCGTCCGCCCATGCCAGCACCAGCCAGGTCACTGCGCCGAGCACCAGGCTGAGAGTGGCGGCGGTGAGCAGGTCGGCGTTGAGGGTGAAGGCGGTGTAAATGACCATGGGCAGGACGTTGATGTCGGTAGCCAAGGTGAACGCGGTGCCGAAGGCGCCCACGGCCGTGGCGAAGCACAGCGCGCTGGCGGCCGCCAGCGCCGGTGCCAGTGCGGGCAGGACGATGTGGCGCAGCACCTGCCAGGACGAAGCGCCCAGGCTGCGCGCAGCCTCTTCGAGCGCCGGGTCGAGCTTCTCGGCGGCGGCCATCAGCGTCAGGATCACGCGCGGGATGGAGAAATAGAGGTAACCGAGGAACAGCCCCCCCAGCGAATAGGCGAACACCACGCGGTGACCGAACAGTGCGGCGGTGGCGTCGGCCACCAGGCCTTGCCGACCGGCGAGCATGATCACCATGAAGCCGACCACCACGCCCGGAAAGGCCAGCGGCAGCGTGAGCATGGCGATGAGCGTGTGACGCCCGGGAAAGCGGTGGCGGGCGAGGAAAAGCCCGGCGACCAGCGACAGCGCGAGCGCTGCCACGGTCACGCCGCCGGCCAGCACAAGCGTGGTCGCCAGGCTACGCAGATAGCGCGCGTTGGTGAGGATGGCGAGATAGCCCGCCGCCCCCTCGCCGGCGCTGATGCGCGCCAGCGCCACCATCGGCAGCAGCCAGAACGCGGCGAAGATGGCCACGGCCGGCGCCAGCATCATGCCGCGCAACGACTTTGAGAACGTGATGTCTTGCATGGGCTGGGCCTTGCTCCGTGACGAGGAGCGCGTTCAGCGCACGTCGGCGAGGTAGAGCTTGACGAAGCCTTGCTGCTCTTTGCCCATCTGCTCGTAGTTCACCGGCTTGACCCGGGCGTAGTCGCTCGCTGGCAGGAACTTGGCGGCAGTTTGCGGGCTCATGGCGCCTGGGATGACGGGGCGCAGGAAGGCATTGGCCCACAGCGCCTGTCCTTTCTTGGATAACACGAAGTCGAGCACCTTCTTGCCGTTTGCCGGATGCGGGCCGTTCTTCACTAGCGCCATGACATAAGGCATGGCGATCGTGCCTTCGGCGGGGATGACGAAGGCCACGTCCGCATGGTCCTTGTATTCAGCGCGGTAGGCGTTGAAGTCGTAGTCGATCAGGATGGGGATCTCACCAGACAGCACGCGGGCATAGGCGGTCTGCTTGGGAACGATGGGGTCGTTCTTTTGCAGGCGCTGGAAGTACTGAATGGCCGGTTTGAAATTGTCCAGCGTGCCACCCATGGCCAGGTTGACCGCCACCGCGCCGGCGTAGCCGACGAAGGCGCTGCTGGGATCAAGATAGCCCACCATGCCCTTGTATTCCGGCTTGAGCAGATCGGCCCAGGACTGGGGAACCGGCTTACCACCGAGCGCGGCCTTGTTGACAAAAAATCCCAGTGTGCCGGAGTGGATGGCGAACCAGTTTCCTTGCGGATCCTTCAGGTCGGCCGGAATGGCGTTCCAGTCCTTTGGCTTGTAGGGCGTGATCACGCCGGCGGCCTTGGCCTGGAAGGCCGAACCGATGCCAAGGTAGACCACGTCGGCCACAGGGCTGCTGCGCTCGGCGATGAGTTGCGCAATGGCCTGACCCGAGTTCTTGTTGTCGAACGGCACGGTGATGCCGGTGGAGGACTTGATGACCTGGATCTGGCTGGCCCAGTCGGCCCATTCGGGCGGGCAGTTGTAGCAAATCGCCGTTTCCGCGGCGTGCGCCGTGCCTTGGATGGAAAAGACGCTGAGGGCGGTGAATACCGCCAACAGCCAATGGTGCAAACGTTTCATGGCAAATACTCCGAGGGTGGGTTGGGGATCAGGGGCGCGACCGTGCCATCGGCACGGATGCTGTGGGGCAGGATGCTGGAGGCGGTTGGCCCGCCTTCGAGCGTTACGAGCAGGTGATGCCAGGCTGCGGTGCCGATGTCACGGTTGGGCTGGCAGACGGTGGCCAGTGGCGGCGTCAACAGTTCGCCGATGGCGAGGCCGTCGAAGCCGACGATGGAAATGTCCGCCGGCACGCGTACACCGACTTCGCGCAGCGCGCGCATGACCACCAGCGCGAGCAGATCGTTGCCGCAGAACAGGGCGGTGGGGCGACTGCGCTCATCGGTGAGGCGTTGCAGGATGTGCGGCGGCAGACTGCGTTCGTTGAAATCGATCTGCAAGGGCTGCTCGGCTGGTAGACCCGCTTCGCTCAGGGCGTCGCAATAGCCTTGATAGCGCTGCATGGCGCGGTCGGATGCGGTCAGGCTGCCCGTGAGCATCAGGACTTTGCGGTGGCCATGCGCCACCAGCAGTCGCACGCCGTCGCGTGCGGCGCCACGGTTGTCCACCGACACGCAAGGGTGGGACGGATTGTGGTTGTAGACAAGCTGGTAGGGCACGCCCGAGCGGGCCAGTTCGTCGAGCAGCGGGTGGCTGGTGGCTTCTGCCACGGTGAGGATCAATCCATCCACGCGTTGTGACAGCAGAGTGCCGATGGCATGGGCCTCGCGGCTAGCGTCGTAGCGCGTGGTCATCAGCATCACGCGGTAGCCGCTGGCTGCGGCCGACTCCTCGATGCCCTGCATGCACTCGCCGAACACCGGGTTGAACACATCGGGCAGAACCACACCGATGAGCTGAGTGCGCACGCCGCGCAACTGGCGGCCCAGCAGGTTGGGTCGAAAGCTCAGGGTCTCTACGGCAGTGAGCACGCGGTCCCGCGTGGACGGCTTCACCTTGGCTGGCTCATTCAGGGCGCGCGAGACGGTGGCTATGGAAGTGCCGGCGAGTTCGGCGACGTCGTGGATGGTGCTGGCCATCAGGGAGCTTCTCGCAGCGAGATCACCGGCCAGGCGCGCTCGCGCGCCACCTGCGCCAGAATCGGATCGGGGTCGACCGCGACTGGATGTTGCACTGATTCCAGCAAGGGAAGGTCATTGTGCGAATCGCTGTAGAACCAGCTCTGTTCCAGTTCGGCCAGCGAGGTGCCCATCGCGGCCAGTGCGGCCTCGGCATGCAGCACCTTGCCCGGGCCGAAGCAGGGTGCGGGAAGGTGTCGGCCGGCGGCCGAGTCGGCGGCCAGCACGTGCTCGAAGCCGAGGTGCCGTGCCACTGGAAGTACCAGGGCCTCGGGGCTGGCGCTGATGACCATGGTGAGGCTGCCGTCGCGGGGCCGCGGGT
>JBAUTC010000383.1:0-2068 GCA_049582025.1 Thiomonas sp. | reverse complement strand
CCGTAGAGCTGCCAGCCGAGCTGGCCCACGACCTTGTCGCCGGGCTGGAACGCCGGGTCGCGCGAGGCGACCACCTCGCCGGCGGTGCCGCCCACCATCACCGCGCCCAGTGCCACCGGCTCGGCGTAGGACTTGGCGTCGGACATGCGCCCGCGCATATACGGATCGAGCGACAGGTAGTGATTGCGCACCAGCACCTCGCCCTCGCCGGGTTCGGGAATGGCGCTGCGTTCAAAGCGGAAATGTTTAGGCTCCACCCAGCCGACGGGACGGTCGGCGAGGACACATTGCAGGTTGTGATCAGACATGAGGATTCTCCAGGTAAGTAGACAGGTTGCGGCCGGCGATGCGTTCGAGCAGTTCGGCGGCATCGCTGCGGCCGAGGTCATAGGCGGCACGGATGCCGTGCGGATTGGTGTAGTCCCAGCCGCTCACCGGCACGCGGCGCGAGGGTTGGAGGTAGAGCCGTTGCGGCGAATGTGGCAGCGTCCGCGGGTAGCGCCGCGTGAGCAGCACCAGGGTGACGCCGTCGCGCGACTGTTCGGGCAGCGCGCCCACGGGCACGTTGTCCACCATGCCGCCGTCGAGCACCAGCCATCCGTGCAGGCGCATCACCGGGGTGAACGGCGGGGTGCAGCTCGACGCCAGAATCAGATCGGCCAGCGCCTCGGGCGTGGGGCAATCCTGCACCACGAACACCTCCGGCTGGAAGCCCAGCCCCCGGCCGGCGCGCGGGTGCAGCAGTTTGCGCACCTTCTTGTCGAACTGGTAGGCCAGGATGCCGGCCAGCACGCCGCTGCGCGCACCGAGCCAGGGCGGCAGCCGGGCCACCTGCACAAAAATCGGCGGCTTGTCGCGCAGCACGGCCAGCGCCTGCGCGTCCAGCAGTGTGAGCAGCGCTTCGCGGTACATCTGCGCATGCGGAAAGGCGCGCTCGCCCCGCAGCAGGCGCTCCGGGTAGAGGTTGCGCGGGTTCTGCGCGGTGATGCGGCTGTAATACGCCAGGCTCTCCTGGGTCTTGTCGGCCAGCAGCATGCAGGCGGTCGCGGCGCCAGCCGAGACCCCCGCCACGCGCTTCGGCGCCAGTCCTTCGGACGCGAGCACGTCCCACACGCCGGCCTGCCACCAGCAGCGGTTGCCACCGCCGGCCAGCACCACGCTGGTGATGCCGCCGAGCAGGCCGGGCCCGGAGTCCTCGCCACCCTGCCCTTGCCGCGCGGATTCGGCGGAAGTGGCGTGGGAGCGTTCGGCCAGTTCGGAGTACATGGTGATGTGCGGCCCCGGATCAGATGGCGCTGGCGCCGCCGTCCACCGCCAGACATTGGCCGGTGACATGCCTCGACGCCTCGCTGGCGAAAAACACCGCCGCGCCCATCAGGTCCTGCTCGCCTCCCAGCCGCGCCAGAGGTGTGCCTTGCAGGATCTGCTCGCCCATGTTCTCCAGCAGCCCCGCCGACATTTTCGACGGAAAGAAGCCGGGCAGCAGTGCGTTGACCCGAACGCCGTATTGCCCCCACTCCCCGGCCAGCGCGCGGGTGAAGTTGATCACCGCGCCTTTCGAGGTGTTGTAGGCAATGGTGCGCATGGGCAGCGGATTGCCGCGCAGACCGGCGATGGACGCGATGTTGATGATGCTGCCGCGCCGCTGCGGGATCATGCAGCGCTTGCCGGCTTCGCGGCTGAGGGCGAAGGTGGCGTCCACGTTCAGGTTCATCACCTTGTCCCAGGCCGCGTCCGGATACTCTTCCGCCGGAGCGCCCCAGGTGGCGCCAGCGTTGTTGATGAGGACGTCTATGCTACCCAGTGCGCCTTGAACCGCCTGCACCAGCGGCGCTATGGACTCGCGCTTCGACAGATCCGCCACGAACACATGGGCTTCCACGCCCTGCGCCTGCAGCTGCGCACGCGCCTGCTCCAGTTCGTCGGCCTTGCGGGCGACCAGGGCGAGCCGGGCACCCATTTCCCCGAGCGCCTGCGCCATCTGCAACCCGAGACCACGCGAGCCTCCGGTGATCAGGGCGCAGCGTCCGGTGAGTTTGAACAGATCTTGCACGGGTGTGGTCATGGG
>JBAUTC010000382.1:0-1668 GCA_049582025.1 Thiomonas sp. | reverse complement strand
CCTGACCTTGCGTCGAGGCCGTGTGAAAACTCGGAAACGAGCCATTTTTGGGCTCACTCGCCCCTCCCGATGTGACGATCGTCACGTCCTGGGCGATCTGGAAGATCAGTTCGGCGCGCAGTCGAGGCACTCATGAGTTTTCACACAGAGTCGGTCGGACCTGGTCCCTCAAGCGCACAGCCGTGAATGATCGCACTGGCCCAGGAGCCGTGATCGATCCAGTGCACTGGATGACTGCCTCCCCTCAACTTCGGTTTGTGAAGCTTGGCCTGTCCGAACTGCAAATGTGATTTGTCAATATGAGTTCACAGGCGCCCAAGATTTCGCACTCAAGCCTTCATGGGCACCCCGACACCTGCATGCTGATAGGCTAAGTGCTTGTAGTTCTTGAGAGAATTTCCGCTTTTGAAACTTTGTTTCCCATCCCCGCTGTTCTGCCAGGGCGACTTTTGAAACTTTGTTTTGGTTTTTGAGACTTTGTTATCAGCTCCCTTCTCGTCCGCCCATGCTCCGCTACCGCATCCTCCCCGTCACCGCGTTTGCGCAAAATACCTGTCTGCTGTGGGACGACACCACGCAAGACGCCATCTTCACCGATCCCGGCGGCGAGGTGGACAGGCTGTTGCAGGCCGCCCAAGCTGAAGGCGTGACCCTGCGCGCGGTGTGGCTCACCCATGCACATATCGACCATGCGGGCGCTGCCGCGGAAGTGGCGCAGCGGGCGGACGTGCCCATCATCGGCCCGCATCCAGGCGATCAGTTCTGGATCGACGCACTGCCGCAGCAGGCACAGATGTTCGGCTTTCCTCCCGCCAGGAGTTTTACCCCCGATCGCTGGTTAGCCGATGGCGACACCGTGCAGCTTGGCTCCTTGCAATTCAACGTGCATCATTGTCCCGGCCACACACCCGGCCATGTGGTGTTCCACCAGCCCGAGGCCAAACGTTGCTGGGTGGGGGACGTGCTGTTTGCCGGTTCCATTGGCCGCACCGATTTTCCCGGCGGAAACCATCAACAGCTTATCGACAGCATCACCCAGAAGCTGTGGCCGATGGGCGATGACACGGTGTTCATCCCCGGCCACGGGCCGGAATCGACGTTCGGTGAAGAACGCCGCAGCAATCCCTTCGTGGGTGGTACGTGAGCGCGTGCACTTCGTCCACCGATGCGTCCATGTCCTTTCACACCGCGTAGCGCGCGGCGGACCGCGCATCCCGAGACAGGGCAATCCGCCCGCCACCCATGTCGCCTGGCAGATAGAGGCCAACGGTGGCCTGCGCGTCAGGATGGATTCCGCGAATTCGATCGGCGACAGCCGGACAAAAAAATGCCGCAAAGCTGAGTTTGCGGCGGAAGTCATCTTCCCATCGGGGGAGGAGAAGATGGCGAGGAGCACAGGCATCGTGCCCAGTGAGGCTGCGCACGAAATCAGGAGGGCAAGCGCACGCGACCAGAGTCACTGGCGCCCGGAGGTCTATAGCTGGTTCACGGGAAATTTGAGATAGCTGACGCCATTGCTCTCGGCCTTGGGCATTTCGCCTGCGCGCACATTGATCTGCACCGAGGGCAGGATGAGCGCGGGCATGGTCAGCGTGGCGTCGCGCGTCTTGCGGAAGGCAACGAAGTCCTCTTCGCTGGTGCCGACGTTGAGCTGAATATTCTCCGCGC
>JBAUTC010000381.1:0-2262 GCA_049582025.1 Thiomonas sp. | reverse complement strand
GGCGCGGATCACGGCCGGGCTTTTCCAGTTCGGCCAGCACGTCGCGTACGGTGAAGGCACCGAACTGCGCGTCCACAAACTGTTCGGGTCGCAGACCTTGCAGCGCCTCGCGATTGCCCATCAGCAGCTTGATCGGCCTGCCCGCCGCAGCCAGCACCTTTTCCACCAGGGGATAACTCTCCGGGTGAACGCCGGTACGGTCCAGCGGGTTGTCGCCGCCATTGATGCGCAGAAATCCCGCCGCCTGCTCGAAGGTCTTGTCGCCCAGACCGCGCACGGCCTTGAGCCCGGCGCGATTGGCAAAGGCGCCGGACTGATCGCGGTGCAGCACGATCTGCTCGGCGATACGCCCGCTCAAGCCAGCCACCCGCGCCAGCAACGGCGCGGACGCGGTGTTCAGGTCCACACCAACCGCGTTCACGCAGTCCTCGACGATGGCATCAAGCTTGCGCGACAGCGCGGTCTGGTTGACATCGTGCTGGTACTGGCCGACTCCGATACTCTTGGGGTCGATCTTCACCAGTTCGGCCAACGGGTCCTGCACCCGACGGGCGATGGACACCGCACCGCGCAGGCTCACGTCCAGATCGGGAAATTCGCGGCTGGCCAGGCTGCTTGCTGAATACACCGACGCCCCGGCCTCGCTCACCGTCAGCTTGGCCAACCCCGGCTTGTTGACCAGTCGCAGCAGCTCAGCGGCAAGCAAATCGGTCTCGCGGCTGGCGGTGCCGTTGCCGATGGAGATGAGTTGTACATCGTGGCGCTGCACCAGCGCCGCCAGAGTGGCCAGCGCGCCCTGCACGTCGCGTCGCGGCTCGAAGGGGTAGATGGTGGCGGTATCGAGCAGCTTGCCGGTGGCGTCGACCACGGCCACCTTGACCCCGGTACGGATGCCGGGGTCAAGCCCCATGACCACTTTTGGCCCGGCTGGCGCGGCGAGCAACAGATCGCGCAGGTTGGCGCCGAATACATCGATTGCCACCGCTTCGGCCTGCTCGCGCAGCCGCGCCAGCAATTCGCGCTCCAGGGTGAGGGAGAGCTTGACCTTCCAAGTCCACTGCAACACCCGGCGCAGCCAGTCGTCCGCCGCGCGACCCTGGTGACTCCAGCGCAGCAAGACGGCCAGACGCCCCTCGGCCAGCGCAGTCAGCGTTTGGGCTGTATTGCCCTCTGCCGCGGGCGGCAGGTCGATGCGCGCGTCAAGCACCTCTTGCGCACGCCCGCGCAGCACGGCCAGGGCGCGGTGTGAGGGCACCTTGACCAGCGGCTCGGCGTAATCGAAATAGTCGCGGAACTTGGCCCCGTCCTGCTCCTTGCCCGCGCGCAACTGACTCACCAGACTGCCTTGTTGCCAGAGCCATTCACGCATCGGCCCGAGCGCCGCGGGATCCTCCGCCCAGCGCTCGCTGAGAATGTCGCGCGCGCCGTCGAGACAGGCTTGCGGCGTGGTGGTGTCTGCGGCGTCAGCGCTGTCCTGCGGGCGGACGAATTCTGCCGCGGCTTGCAGCGGATCGGTCTGCGGCTGTTGCCACAACAAATCGGCCAGCGGCTCCAGTCCGGCTTCGCGCGCCTTTTGCGCGCGGGTCACGCGGCGCGGCTTGTAGGGCAGGTACAGGTCTTCAAGTTCCTGTTTCTGCGCCGTCGCGGCAATCGCGGCCTGCAGTTCGGGCGTGAGCTTGCCCTGCTCGGCAATGGACTGCAACACCACGGCGCGGCGGTCTTCCAGCTCGCGCAAGTAAAGCAGTCGCTCTTCCAGCATGCGCAGATGGTCGTCACTCATCCCGCCGGTGACTTCCTTGCGGTAGCGCGCAATGAATGGCACGGTCGCGCCCCCGTCCATCAGTTCGATGGCGGCCTCCACCTGTTGCGGCTGCAACTGCAACTCCGCACTGATGGACAGCAACACCCGCCGCTCTGCGGCCTGCGGGTTGGCGTAGGGGTTCTGTGTCGCGGAATCAGCTGTGGTCATGGCGTGCAAAAAGCCAGCAGTCTAACCATCCAGCCAGGCGGTTCAGGAATGGGGGACCCGGATTACCTCCGACCCACCCATCGCTTGGGGTGAAATCGCTTACAGGGCGTTCACGGGCAGCTTGAGATAGCTGACGCCATTGCTCTCGGCCTTGGGCATTTCGCCCGCGCGCACATTGATCTGCACCGAGGGCAGGATGAGCGCGGGCATGGTCAGCGTGGCGTCGCGCGTCTTGCGGAAGGCAACGAAGTCCTCTTCGCTGGTGCCGACGTTGAGCTGAATATTCTCCGCGC
>JBAUTC010000380.1:0-3723 GCA_049582025.1 Thiomonas sp. | reverse complement strand
GCCGACTCCGTCCACCCCACCCCGGCCGGTTACCAAGTCATCGCCAACGATACCTTACAGGCGATAAAGGGTTTTGGCTGGACGCAATAAACACCGCAGCCCCTTCCAATTTCTGAGGAGAATTCATGATGCGTTATTCGCAATCCCATCTTCTGCGCGGTGCTCTGGTTGCTGCGGGCCTGCTCACTGTGGCGGCGCCTGCCGCCATGGCCAGTGATTCCAACCCGCAAAATTCCGTGTTTGTTGGCTTGGCCTATTTGCAGAACCACTCCAGCCTGGACAATTTGAGTGGCTACAACACGCCGCCCAATCTCAATCTGAATGTGGGCAATGCCTCGACCTTGGGCATTGTTTACGCGCGCAACCTGCCAGGGCCGTTTTCTTTCGAGCTGGTGCTGGGCTACCCGCCGCGGGTGCGTACCTACGCTGAGGGTTCGGGGTGGGGTGCTCTGCGCGGTGCGGGGGTGACGGATGTGGAGGTCATTTCCCCATCGGCGTTTATCAACTATCACTTTTTCGGCGATTACGCCAAGTGGGATCCGTTCGTCGGGCTGGGTGTGAACTACACCAAGTTCACCAATACCAAGGCCTTGTCGCAGTTGACCAGCGTGCAGGGGCCGACGCAGGTCAATCTCTCTGATTCATGGGGCGCGGCGGCTCACGTCGGCCTGATCTACCGTTTCAACCCGAAGTGGTCGGTCGTGGGTACGGTGGCTGTGGCGGATGTGCAGAGCGATCTGACTACCACCTCGTTCTCGCCGGTGAATCCGTCGATCATCACCTCGCAGGCCAAGACGCACATCAACTTCCACCCCATCGTTTACACACTTGCGGTGGGCTATAGTTTTTGAGTCTTGCAGTTCGATCAGAAAAGGGGAGCTGCGGCTCCCCTTTTTTTGTCCTCGAAAACAGAAGGAGAATCTGTCTTTATATACAGTTGTGCTAAATTGCGCAGCAGTGCTATTTAGACCCGAGGAACGTGCCATGGAACAGGTAAAAACCGCAGTGAATCCAGAAAAAGCCAAGGCGCTTGCCGCCGCGTTGTCGCAGATTGAAAAGCAGTTCGGCAAGGGCACCATCATGCGCATGGATGATGGTGAAGCGCAGCGCGACATCCAGGTCGTGTCCACCGGCTCATTGGGGCTGGACATCGCCTTGGGCGTAGGCGGTTTGCCGCGCGGCCGGGTGGTGGAAATCTATGGTCCCGAGTCCTCTGGCAAGACCACGCTCACGCTGCAGGTCATTGCCGAAATGCAGAAGCTTGGCGGCACGTGCGCCTTTATCGATGCAGAGCATGCGCTTGACGTGCAATATGCCTCCAAGCTGGGCGTCAATCTGCCCGATCTGCTGATCTCCCAGCCCGATACCGGAGAGCAGGCGCTTGAAATTGTCGATGCCTTGGTGCGTTCCGGGTCGGTGGACATGATCGTGATCGATTCGGTGGCTGCGCTCACGCCCAAGGCGGAGATTGAGGGCGAGATGGGCGACTCCCTTCCGGGTTTGCAGGCGCGTTTGATGAGCCAGGCGCTGCGCAAACTCACCGCCAACATTAAGCGCACCAACTGCCTGGTGGTGTTCATCAACCAGATCCGCATGAAAATCGGCGTGATGTTCGGCAATCCCGAAACCACCACCGGGGGCAATGCACTGAAGTTCTACTCATCGGTCCGGCTGGACATCCGCCGCATCGGCGCCATCAAGAAAGGCGACGAAGTCATCGGTTCGGAAACCCGGGTCAAGGTGGTGAAGAACAAGGTGGCGCCACCCTTCAAGCAGGCCGAATTCGACATTCTGTACGGCGAAGGCGTGTCGCGCGAAGGGGAAATCGTGGACCTTGGGGTGGTTGCCAAGCTCGTGGAAAAATCCGGCTCCTGGTATGCCTACAACGGCGAGAAAATTGGCCAGGGCAAGGACAATGCGCGCGAATTTCTCAAAGCAAATCCCGACATCGCGCGTGAAATTGAGAACAAGGTCCGTGCCAACCTCGGCGTGCCCGAAGCCAATGAAGCCATGGCGGTGAGCGCCGCGGACGACGAGCAAGAGTAAGCGCGGGGCGGGGACGTTTCACGCGGCCAGGTTTGCCCCATGCCCCGTTCCCAGCCTTCCCTGCGTGCGCGGGCCGTGCGCTATCTGGCGCAGCGCGAGCACAGCCGGGTGGAATTGCGCCGCAAGCTGTCGCGGTATTGCGCCGAGGCCGAGGTCATTGACGCTTTGCTCGACGATCTGGAGCGGGTGAACCTGCTCAGTGGCGAACGGTTCACTCAATCCCTGATTCATCGGCGCCAGCAGCGTTACGGCAATCTGCGGATCCTGCAGGAACTCGGTACGCACAGTTTGTCTACTGACGCAACAGCGGCACAGCTACAGTCCTTGAAGGACAGCGAGTTGTCTCGTGCCCAGGCCGCATGGGCACGTAAATTCCAGTCCTTGCCCCAGGACGCGGCAGAGCGAGCCAGGCAGGTGCGCTTTCTCACCCAGCGCGGCTTCAGCAGCGACACTGTACGAGCCGTCTTGCGCGGTGTCGGCGCGGATGAACTGGATTGACCTGCTGCGGCGCAGCAACCTGCTAAACTGAATGTTGCGCTTCATCAAAAAAAACAGATTTCCCCATGCGCGACGTCCCAGCCGCCTCCACTCCTCTTTCTTCCCGCCGACTCGTGCATCGTCGCAGCATCAGCGTCGAGTGCTACGCGCGCGACGACGGCCTCTGGGATTTGCAGGCTGAGCTGCGGGACGTGAAAACCCGCGACATCATCCTTTCCGAGCGCAACCGTCCGGCCGGCATTCCCGTGCACGACATGCTGCTGGTCGTCACCATCGACAATGCGCTCGACATTGTCGATGCGCGCTCTCATACGCTATTCAGCCCTTACGACTCCTGCAGAGACGATGGAGATGCCTACAAGAGACTCATCGGACTCAACCTGCTGCGCGGATTTCGTTCTGCGGTGCGGGAACGTCTCGGCGGCATACTCGGTTGCACTCATCTCACAGAACTGACCCAGATCTTGCCCACCGCGGCAATTCAAAGTCTGGCCGGTCTGACAACCATTGCATTGCCGGTGATCGAGTCCGAGCGTCCCGCGCAAATGCCTTTTCAGCTCAACCGTTGCCATGCCCTACGGCTCAATGGCCCGGCGGTGGCTGAGTTCTACCCCCGTTGGGCGCAACCGACTCTGTCGCAAAGCACCACCGACACAATGCCTACACCACAAGTAGAGGACAACACACCATGAAAATCCATGAATATCAGGCCAAGCAGTTGCTGCGTGAGCACGGCGTGCCAGTGCCGCGCGGCACCCCCGCGTTTTCGGTTGATGAGGCAGTTGATGCCGCGCGGGCACTCGGTGGCCCGGTGTGGGTGGTCAAGGCGCAGATTCATGCGGGCGGGCGTGGCAAGGGCGGTGGTGTGAAACTGGCGCGCAGCCTGGACGAGGTCAAACAACTCGCCGGGCAGATTCTGGGCATGCAACTCATTACCCACCAGACCGGTCCGCAGGGGCAGAAGGTCCGCCGCCTGCTCATCGAAGATGGCGCCGATATCCGCAAGGAGTATTACGTCGCCGTGCTCACCGACCGCGCCACGCAGAAAATCGCAGTCATGGCATCGAGCGAAGGCGGCATGGACATCGAAGAGGTCGCAGCCAAGACGCCGGACAAAATTTTGAAGGTGTTTGTCGATCCACTCGTTGGCCTGCAAGACGCCCAGGGGCTGGAACTGGC
>JBAUTC010000379.1:0-1717 GCA_049582025.1 Thiomonas sp. | reverse complement strand
GCGCTGGTGGGCGACGCAAAGCCGCCGTCGAGCGCGTCGAAACGCTCCAGCACCTGCGTTTGCGCGGTCCGCGCCAAGCCGGCGGCGTCCACTGTCACAGCTTGGCGCGACGTTTGAGCGGCAGCCTGCATCGCGGCAGCGATGGGCGCAGCGATGCGCTCGACCTCGCCCTGATGCTGCGTCCAGTTCCTGTGCAAGGTCGCCAGCAGCGTTGGAAAGCCCTCCTGCTGCGCCGTGGTCTTGGGCGGGAAATAGCTGCCGATGTAGAACGGCCGCAGATCCGGAGTGAGAAACACGTTGTTCGGCCAGCCGCTGTCGCGCGTCATGATCTGCCGCGCCAGCATGTAGATGTGGTCGATGTCGGGACGCTGCTCGCGGTCGACCAGCACGTTGACGAACCAGCGGTTCATCAACGCCGCGATCTGCGGATTGCTGTACAGCTCGCGCTGCGCCACGTGGCACCAGTAGCAGGCCGAGTAGCCGATGGACAGATAGAGGGGCTTGTTCTCGCGCCGCGCCCTCTCCAGCGCCGCCTGTCCCCAGGGATACCAGTCCACCGGGTCGTGCGCGTGTTCCAGCAGATAGGGGTCGTGCGAGGCCGCCAGATGATTCGTCGCCACGGTCGCCGACTGCGCCGAACCAGCCCCCAGCCACAAGGCGCCGCATACCACGCAGCGCAGCAAAGCGGCCCAGGCTGTGCGGACGAAGCGGACCGGTCGCGCCATCGCCGTCAGCCTGTCGTGTCGTGCGCCAGATACTGCGCCACCGCCTGCTGCCGGGCAGTCTGTACCGCCTGCGCAATTGCCGCGGGCTTGCCGCCGCCTTGCGTCACTTCACGCGCAATCGTTCCGGCGTCGACACTCTGCGCCGCCGCCAGCGCCGCCAGCAGGCGCGCCCGCTGCGGATACGCCTGTTGTGGAAAGTCGCCGGCGCGCCCGCGGTGATCGGCCTCGCAGGCCAGCAGGGCCTGGGCAAATCGCTCTGGGCGACGCAGCGCGTCACAGCGCTGCAGTAGGCGCAGCAGCGCCTCCGCCCCGAACTCCAGACTCTTGTGGATATTGCCGTGCTCGGCGGCGACCACCGCGGCCAATTCAGCGCAGTCGGTGGGCACGCGCAGGCGCCGCGCCACGGCGGCGGCCAGTGCCACACTGCGCTGCTCATGACCGATGTGGCGCGGCAACACATCGCGCGGGGTGGTTCCCTTGCCCAGATCGTGCATCAGGCACGCCCAGCGCACCGCCAGTGGCGCGTCCAGCGCCACGGCCGCCTGCAGCACCAGCATCACATGCACCCCGGTGTCGATCTCGGGGTGATAGTCCGCGCGCTGTGGCACGCCCCACAGGCGGTCGATTTCCGGCAGCAGTCGCGCCAGCGCGCCGCAGTCCCGCAGCACGGCAAACATGCGCTGCGGCTGCTCTTCCATCAGGCCGCGCGCCAGTTCCTGCCATACACGCTCGGGCACCAGCGCGTCCACCTCCCCGGCGGCGACCATCGCCCGCATCAGTTCCAGGGTTTCCGGCGCAATGGAAAAATCCGGGAACCGCGCTGCAAAACGCGCCAGCCGCAGAATGCGCACCGGGTCTTCCGCGAATGCCGCCGACACATGCCGCAGCACCCGTGTCCGCAGGTCGCGCTGGCCGCCATGCGGATCGATCAGCGTACCGTCCGGGGCTTGCGCCATGGCGTTGATGGTGAGGTCGCGGCGCAGCAAATCCTC
>JBAUTC010000378.1:0-5871 GCA_049582025.1 Thiomonas sp. | reverse complement strand
GCATGACCATGCCGTATTTCGGGCTCGACGCGCCGACGAGTTTGACTTCCTTGTCGGTGTCGTTCGTGACTTTGCAATAACCGCCCGCAGGCAGATTGGCGGGTAGCCAGCGGATCCAGGCACCCGTCACCTGAATGCCCGCGGCAAACGCCGAACCGAGCAGGCCCAGACTGAGTGCGCCCGCGGCAAGGCCGCGCAAGGCGGCGCGGGAAAAAGAAGAACTTGATTGCATGTTGGACTCCTGTTGAACGCGAAAAAATTGAGAGATTAAAACGCCGTACTGATTCCCAGACTGGCCGTCCAGAGCGGAAAAAGTTGGTATCCGTCGAGTTGGCTGTAGACCGGCAGTTGTACAAAGCCATAGGCCTGCCAGCCCTTGACCACTGTGACCGACAGACCGGGGCTGAAATAGGCCACGGTGCCTGCGGTGTCGGTGGTGTCCGCCAACGCGCCCTGGTCGTGGCTCTTGTGCGTGATGTTGACCTGCAATTGCGGTACCCAGTCGGGACGGGCCTCATAACGCAGGCCGAAGCTCAGGCTGGCAAGGTTGCCCGGGCGGTAATCGGCGCCAGCCGCGTTGAGCTTGTGCGCCACCGCGAATTGAAACTGCGCGTTGACGAAACCGTCGAAGTCCTGGCTGACGGCCTGGTAGTCGTACCCGCCCACGATCAGGTCAGTGCTGCCGGTCCCCGGTTGCAGGCTGGTGTCCACCAGTTCGCCCGCACTCGGGCCGCTGGAAAAGGCAATCGGATTGCGGCCCGTCATGCCCGTGCCGTCGGCATTGGGGCCGCCGTAACGTCCGGTCGGCAGCTTCACGCCCAGTTGCACGCCGAGATTGTGCGTCGGCAGCAGGCCCTGAAAACTGCCGATGAGTTTGATGTCGCCCAGGCCGCGCAGACTGGCGCCGCTGAGGTTGGCCACATCGAGCTGATCGGGCGTGGCAGCGCCATAGGTGCTGTGGCTGCGGTCGATATAGGGAATCTGCAGATTGATCGACCAGTCGGCATTCGGGCTGTACGTCAGCCCCAGGGTGGTGTAGCGGTTGATGGTGTCATGCTCGACTTCCTGCCCGGCAGCGGGATTCAGCCCGGCTACTTGCGCCGCCGACACGCTGCCAGTGCCACTGCGGAGTTGGCTCTGGTTGATGTAGTCGGTTTGCAGATTGACCCGCCAGCCCGAGGTGGCGGAATACCCCATGGCGGCGTCAGTGCTCAGGCTGCAGCCGCAGGTAGCGCAGGCATGGGCGCTGAGAGGCAAGGAGAGCGCGGTTGCGCCGCAGGCCAGGACGGCCAGCATGCGCAGGGTGGATGGGGCGTGGGGCGGCAGGGCGCGCCGCGTGCGCGACAAAGGACGTGTCAGACAAGGTCTCACCAAAATCTCCAGTCAGCTTGGCTTGCCCGCGATGGCGGGCAGGGTGCGCAGCGCCGCACGCATGGCGCGTGGCGTTGCGATCGAAGCAGGATCAGGAGAGTTGTGGTGGTGCCCGCGGTTGTTGTGGTGTCTGCGTTAGGGCAGGGCCGCGTGGGCCAGCCCAGTCTGGCGAAAGCTGTAGCGTTGGTGTCGCGGCAAAAGCCATGACGATGCCGGGCGCGGTGGGCAGCGCCCCCTGCGCCCCTGCTGCGCTCAAGGCAGCTGCGGGGTTGAGCAGGACGCGCAGACTGTGCGCATGGCGCGGACTGGGCGTCTGCGCAGCGCGCTGGGCCGAAGGCGCACTGGTGGAGCAATACGGCAGCGACACCCACTGCGCTGTCGGTTGTTGTGCCCAGGCCAGCGGTTGCAGCGCCAAGGCAAGCGCCACTAGCCAGATCAGGCGGCTGGGCGGCAGTAGCGAGGCGAGAAGGCGTTGAGCGGCGCGCATGGAACTGGCATGTTACGCAGCCGTGCCAAATTTGCGAAGTCACAGAAGGTGACAGATCGTTGCGTGCTCAGTGATCCAGTCTGTCTGCGCCGCAGCACAGCGCTCGGTACGCGCTGCGTTTGCCCCTACCATTGCCCCATGCTGAACATTCACTCCCCCGAGCCCAAGCCCTACACCCGCGCGGCGCAACTGCCCGCCCTGCTGAAAGAACGCATCATTGTTCTCGATGGCGCCATGGGCACCATGATCCAGCGCTTCAAACTGACCGAAGCGCAGTACCGTGGCGAGCGTTTCAAGGACTGGCCGCGCGACGTCAAGGGCAATAACGAGCTGCTCAGCCTGACGCAGCCACAGATCATCCGCGACGTTCACGAGGGCTATCTGGCCGCAGGTGCCGACCTCGTCGAGACCAACACCTTCGGTGCGACCACCGTGGCGCAGGACGACTATGGCATGAGCGCGCTGGTGGACGAGATGAATGAGGCTTCGGCCCGGCTGGCGCGCGCCGCCTGCGACAAGTTCAGCACGCCGGACAAGCCGCGTTTCGTCGCTGGGGCGCTCGGCCCCACGCCCAAGACAGCGAGCATCAGCCCGGACGTGAACGACCCCGGCGCGCGCAATGTCGATTTCGAGACCCTGCGCGCTGCCTATGCGCAGCAAACCCTGGCGCTGATGCGCGGCGGGGCCGACGTCATTCTGGTGGAAACCATTTTCGACACCCTGAACGCGAAGGCCGCGCTGTTCGCGGTGGATGAAGTGTTCGAGCAGACCGGTGAGCGCCTGCCCATCATCATCAGCGGCACCGTCACCGACGCATCCGGACGCATCCTCTCCGGCCAGACCGTCACCGCGTTCTGGACCAGCGTGCGCCACGCCCAGCCGCTGGCCATTGGCCTGAACTGCGCCCTGGGCGCCGCGCTCATGCGGCCCTACCTGCAGGAGCTGGCCAAGGCCGCGCCCGATACCTTCATCAGCTGCTATCCCAACGCGGGCCTGCCCAACCCGATGAGCGACACCGGCTTTGACGAAACGCCGGAGGTCACCTCGCGCCTGCTCCATGAGTTTGCTGCCGAGGGCTTGGTGAATATCGTCGGCGGCTGCTGCGGCACCACACCAGAGCATATTGGCGCCATCAATGCCGCGGTGCACGGCGCGGCCCCGCGCACCATCAAGCGCGCCGCGTTCTACGCTGACGCCGGCACCGAGTGATCCCCACGGCAGCGCGGGTCTTGCCGCTGCCATGCACTCGCGTGGACCGGCGCACGCAAAATCAGGCCTCGTCCACCACACGTCCAAGGAGTCCCGAATGAATCTGCCCGACATCCGCCAAGGGGACCGCTGGGTATTTGTCACCCGCACGCAGGAAGAAATCGAGCGGGGCGATGCGGGACTGATCATGGCCAACCACGTCACGCACATTGGGCCGAATGGCGAGGTGCATGTGGAGGTGCAGCGCACCAACGCGGCCGATTCTCCTGTGCTGAAAAACGTCTACTCCGCTCAGTTCGATCTGCTCTCGCGCGAGATCGTGCCCGGCGAAGCCATCGAGTACAGCCCGGCGTTTCCACAGTTTGCGTTTCCGCTGAACATTGGCAAGAACTGGAAAGACATCGTCACCCAGAGCCAGCCCGACTGGGATCTGCACACCAGACTTGGCGTGAGCGTGAGCGTGGAGGCCGAACAAACCATCACCGTCCCTGCCGGCACGTTCCACACCTACCGTCTGCAAGGCCACTACACCGCGTCGCAAGCCACAGTGATGACCCACTACTGGTACGCGCCCGCCGCAGGGCGCTCGGTGAAAGGCATCGAGGACACGCTGTCGATCAACGGCGTGCGCACCCGGCTGATCTACGAATTGCAGTCGCTCAATCGCTTACGGACTTGAGGACTCGCCGACCGGGCTGACGTGCACGCCGACCTTGAGCGTGTGATCGCCGCCGCCGCGGATGACGCCGCGCAGCGGGGACACGTCGGCGAAGTCGCGGCCCATGGCAACGCGCACGTAGTCGGCGGCGGGCTGGCGGTTGTTGGTCGGGTCGAACTCCACCCAGCCGTTGACCGGGCACCACACAGCCACCCAGGCGTGCGATGCGTCGGCCCCGACGAGCTGCTCTTCGCCCGGCTTGGGGTGTGAGCGCAGATAGCCGCTGACATAGCGAACTGCCAGGCCCAGGCCGCGCAGCGCGGAAATCATCACATGGGCGTAATCCTGGCAGACGCCTTCGCGCAGTTCCAGCGCCTGCGGGGCGCGGGTATGCACTTCGGTGCTTTCCGGGTTGTAGGTGAAGTCGGCGTGGATGCGCCGCATGAGGTCGAGCGCGCCGCTGAGCACGGGCTGCGCCGGGGGGAAGCTGGCTTCCGCGTAGGCGGTGGCGGCGGCAAACAGCGGGGAGAAATGGGTGCCGAAGGTGTATTCGGCCTCGGCCACATAGGCCTTGCCCGCGCGGTAGAGCAGGTGTTCGCGCACCGTCTCCCAGGCAGGGCTCGCACCCCAGTCGGGGGTCTGCGGGGAGCGCACCCGCACCAGACTGACGGCGCGCACGGTCAGGGTGTCATGCGGGCTGTAATAGGCAAAGAATTCGCGCTTGTTGCCGAACACGTCGACGTCGCTGCGGCGATGCCCAGGCTCTGGATGGATGTCACAGATGTAGTCGATCCGCTCCTGCGTGACATGATCGAGCGGGCAGAGATGCGCCAGATGGTGCGCCAGTTCGACCTGGGTGGCATAGGTGTACTCGGTTTCATGCACCACCCGATAGAGCACGTCGTCGGCTGGCGCGGGCTGCGCCAGCAGGGCTGCGGAGGAAGCGTTCATAAAGTTGGTCAATATCCGCCCAGCGTGCGGTCGGAGGCATTGGCGTGGGCGAAGTAGCGTCGGCTGATGTCGTCGGACAGGCGCCAGGCGCTGTCGACGGCCTGGGTCAGTGTGAGTTCCAGCCACGTGTAGTGCAACTCGTTGGTGTGGGTGCACAACTCGGGCAGGTGCCAATCGTCCGGGTCGGGCGCGAGCGCTAGGAGCGCATCTTTGTCTGCCGCTTCGCCGGGCAGCTTGGCCATGCGGGCACGCAGGGTCTGCGCCACCCAGCCCAGTGCACGGGGGTTTTCGCGGTCAAGCATGAGCAGGTCGAGCAGAGGCGGAATTTCCAGTCGCTTCTGGTAGAGCGCGCGATAGGTGATGGTGCTGTCGAACAGCGCCAGCAGCAGGTTGAAACCGCTGTCGCTGTGCACCGCGCCGGTATGGAAGGCCACTGCGAGCGCATCGCCGAGCTGCATCAGCCGCTCGATGTGGCGGCCGATGCTGAGCAGGCGCCAGCCGTCGTCGCGCGTCATGCGGTCGGTTTGCGCGCCGGTGATGGCGCTGAGTACTTCGGTGAGTTGTTCCAGGCCGCGCAGCGCCTGGGTGGATTGCAGTTCATCGCGCCGTGCGCTGGCGGGCAGGAGTTCGAGCGCTGTGGCCGAGGCGATCCACTGCCGATGATCGCCGCCCAGACGCTCGCGGACCTGCGAGGCGGCGCTGCCCAAGGCTTGCAGGTTCTGCACGATGCCGCCCTGATGCTGCCCCGGCACGAGGCCGCGCACGATGGCGCGCTCGAAGGCATGCGGGCTGTCGCTCAGTTCAGGCGCCTCGGGCTCGATCAAGCCGGTGCTGCGGCACCACTGGTCGAGCATGCCAAGCACCGCCGGGCCCATATCGTCGTCGCCCGAGAGCGCGCGCAGGGTGATGCGCGCCAGCCGGGCGCTGAACTCTGCGCGCTCGCAATAGCGCCCGAGCCAGAAGAGGTTTTCCGCCGCGCGGCTGGTGACCACGCGGTGATGGTTGACCAAATCTTGCGGGCGCATCGGTGGCGGCAGCAGGGTGGAGTCGTCGACTGCGTCGCCGGTGATGATCCAGGCGTCCTGGCTGCTGCCTCCGCGCTGCATCGAAACCGTGTTGCCGCCGCGTGGCGCGGTGCGCACCAGCCCTCCGGGCAGCACGCGCCAGCCGCCCTGACCGTCGGACAGGGCGTAGA
>JBAUTC010000377.1:0-5667 GCA_049582025.1 Thiomonas sp. | reverse complement strand
GGCCTTGACCGCCGGTGAGTGAATGCGACGGATCCTCTTGCTCATGTCTGCTCCTGATCTGTCGGGCGAATTCCTCGCCCTTGGGAGCAGCCTATCCACTTATCCCCGTGTTCAGTTTCGCCGAGCTACCTCTGTCAGGAGCCGTCTCGAAGTCGGCAGAGGTGAGCAGATGGAAATCAGAAGTCCTTGCCGCTGCATTGTTCGCTGCCATATGCGAAGCCATGTCCTGGCTAGCGGTGCGGTTGGCGATTTGCGCTGCCCGTAAGACTGTCGAACTACTTGGCGTTGGCTTCCCCGATTGCCAAAAAGCGGCCTATTCTGACCGCCGGCATCCTGCAGGCGTCTACGGGCAGTGGCTGTAGACGTTCCCGAGCTGATGCGGCTGAACTTAGCGCAGCGGTGCGGGATTGGTCAGATAGGCCTGCGAGAGCCGCTGGAACTGGCCGCCATCTGTGGTGATTGATGTCTGTGTGCCGCTGCCCAGCCCGAAGACGACGCCGACGCCTCCGACCGCGGTGAGCTGGCTCGGGTGTGTCAGAAAGTAATCCTCTCGGTCGTCGCGCTAATGGTAGGGCGAACCGTACGATGTCCAAGGCACTCCCATGGGAGTCTGCCACCATAGCAATGGCAGGCCCCCGATGCCTTCGTGGTAAGCCAGCGCCGACTGGAGATGGTCGTCGAAGTTCGGATGAGTCCGATTCGTTTCGTCCCAGTACCAGCCACCACCGCTGCGCTGGCAATCCGATTCAGTCGCCGCCTCGAAACAGCCGGCATCACGATCAAGCGTTTGCATGACCATGAAATCGGCCTTCGCCGCACCGACCTTATTCATGAAGCTGATGACGTCGCTATCCGTTCTGCCGCCCCATGGCGAGGGCGGGAAACCGACGAGAGCTTTTGGCGCGTACTTGTGTGCGATCTGCATCAGGCAGGCGGCAACTCCGCTGACGTCGTCGGGCAGCGCGGAGCAGTCCGGTGCCACCTTGACATCGGCGTACACCGTCGATGGGTCGCCGCCGCTGGCCCTCTGTTCCGCGTAGCCCCAGAAATCGGGTTCGAAGTTGACCAGCGCCGGCTTGTTGTAGATGGCCAGCCGCTGGAACAGGACCACCACGTTGACCCAGTATCGCGTCATGAACGGAGGGTCGGGCAGCCCTGACAGGTTGCCATCGCCGTTGGTTGCCATCTGATAAAAGGTGAACATCGGCACGGCCCCCATCGCATCTGCCTCGGCGGCGACCACGTTCACGTAGTCCCCAGTTGGCGCATTCCACGTGGTCCAGTCACCGCTGCCGGCGCCGACCAGATAGCGATCGAAAATGTCCGGATTCAATCCTTGAGCCTGAATCGCGCTGGGGTCCGCTTCGCTGCCGAGCCCGATCAGCAGTCTTTCGGGACGTCCCATTCGCGCGGCCAGGAGCGCGGCGGCACTAGTTGCAGATGACGCAGCCCCCCTCCCGAGAGAGTCGCGCCCCCCGACGCCGTTGGTGAAGTACTGACGGCACTCGAACCCGATCCACCGCCGCAGGCCGCAAGCACAGCGCTCAGCACCAACGGCAGCCCGATCCGAAGCCGGCGAATGGAAACGGCATGCAGACCCAAGGATGGAATCGATCGGATCATGTGGAGGATTGGACTCGCTAAGAATTGACAGTGCCGAATTTGGCGGGGTTTCAGTCGCGCGCACGCCCGGAAACGCCTCGCCATGTTGAGGCTTGGATTGGATTGAATTGTGCCATCCAGAAGGCGGGTGCTTGAGCCCACTGCGTCACACGAAATCCAATTGGGGCGAGGCACGACGTGTCACGCTTGCCGCGTCACTTCGACGGTGTGGCTCGCGTGGAAGATGGCCTTGATCTGCTGCGTCACGGCCATCTCGCGGGGGGCGCGTCAGCAGCGCGCCGGGCACCGGAATTGTCATGAGCCGGAACGGTAGGGGCGAGTCGTGACTGAAGATCGGATCGACCGCAGCATCCTATCTTGCCGGGCCTTCATGGCGGGGCACGCGAAATCACACTGAATACACTCATTCGGTCATTTGCCTGAGCAATATCCGGTGACCGGGCGTGCAGAATTGGCCCTGCACATCCGAGCAGCGCGAACGCTGCGTAGTAGTCAACAATCCGGAGCGAACACATGTCCTGCGATCCAGCCGTTCTCAAAGAGGTTTCCATGTTCTCCCTGCTCGACGAGGAGGAACTAGATGTGCTTGCCGGCCAGGTCGAATTGCGGAGATTTCTCCCTCGCCAGCGCATCTTCAAGAAGGGCGACGCCAGCGAACGCGGGTTCGTTATGCTGTCTGGCTCAGTCGAGGTCACGACCATCGACGAAGACAACCAGGTCGTGGTCCTGCATATGCCCAACCCGGGCGACGTCTTCGGCTTTGCTGCGATGCTGGCGCGCTCGCCGCACCAGACCGACGCCATTGCCGTCGAGGAGACGGCCTGCGTCGAGGTTGACCTCAACGACATCACGGTACTGCTGCGCAACAAGCCTGATGCCGGGCTCGACCTGATGCAGGTCATGGCCAGGCAACTGCATGCGACCGAGGAACTGGTTCGGATCCGGGCATCGCGCAATGCCAACACCATCATCGAGGACTCGGAGACCCTGGGCGAGCGAATCGCCGACGTCGTCGCGTCGTTTGGTGGTTCGTGGACCTTCATCGTGCTGTTTGCGCTCGTACTCGTCGTGTACACGACCATCAACGTCCTGCTCCGCAACAGGGCGTGGGATCCCTATCCCTTCATTTTGCTGAACCTGTTCCTGTCCATGCTGGCCGCAATCCAGGCGCCGGTGATCATGATGAGCCAGAACCGTCAGGACAAGAAGGACCGGCTGCGCAGCGAACTCGATTTCGATGTCAACCGCAGCGCGCATTCCGAAATTCAGGGACTTGCCCAGCGTATCAACCAGCTCCATGAAAAGCTCGACGACGTCGACGAATTCATTCGCCTGCCAAGGCCCCCAGCACAGCAAGCACTGCCAGCCAAGGATGTGCCGGCCGGGTAGGGCGGGGTGAAGTCCGCAACCTTCCGGCGGCGTCACACGGGCGTGGCCTCAAGCGATGCCCCGAATTGCCGCGTACCCGTTGGCGTGCTAAGTTAAACCACGCACAAGGTTCGAAAGGAAAGCCACATGAATGTCTACGGAAGCATCTTGGTGCATCTGAATCAGCGCGAGCAGGCGTACAAGGTGTGCACGCTGGCCGCACAGATCGCTGCGAAACAGGGCGCCAGACTGAATGCGGTTCATGCGGCCGATGCGGAAGGTTGGGATGTGCGTGATCTTGTTGCCGAGATAGCGCAGGCCCAGGGTGTGGTTGCGCAATGCAATTCCATTGCCGAAGGCGTTGCACAACTGGTCGAATGCACGCGGATTGCCGACCTGCTCGTCATCGGCCAACCCGGGAAAGGCGACAACAGCGATTTTTCCCTCGGTTCCGCGTCGCAGCTATTGGTTGGCGCGAGCTGCCCGGTCCTGTTCGTTCCTGCCCCCGCATCCCTGGGGACGACCTGCGGGGCGCGTGTCTTGGTGTCCTGGGGCCCCGGACGCGAGAGCGCGCGCGCCCTGCGCGACGCCTTGCCGTTGCTGCAACGGGCAACGGAAGTGCAGTTGCGCGCCTACGGCGCCGGTCGCGCACCCGCCGAAGACGGGCTGATTGCGGCCTGTGCCTACTTGCAGTTGCACGGTGTCAAGGCCTCCTACTCTGCGGAGCGCATGGGTGACATCGACTTCAACCAGCGGATGTTGACGCCGACCGTGGTTGACGCGTCGGTAGCCGAGCTCTTGCTGTCCCAAGCCGCCGACATGGAGGCCGATTTGATCGTGATGGGCGGGTACGGTCACTCGCGTGCGCACGAATTCCTGCTCGGCGGCGTGACGCGCTCAATGCTGTCATCAATGACCGTTCCGGTTTTCATGTCGCACTAGGACCGGTCTGCCAGCACCCGCTGAAAGCGGCTTGGTATGCAACACCGGGGCGGTGGAACCTATCGGTCGGGGCCGTAGCAGGGTCGACGGATCCGGACACAGTCGAATCCTCCGAGTCGGCGCCAGCACTCCATGCGTGCCGGAAGGCACGAAGGCCGCCCCTTGACATTACAGCGCGGTAACGAAGTCCAGTGGCGACGGACGCACCCGACTCGCCCTGGACTTGCTCACGGTGCCGACCGCGACGAAGCAGATCGCCTTTTCGTTGGCGGCAAGGCCGAACAGGCTGCCCAGTGCGGCCGAGTCCATTGCCTGACCGCTGACCAGGGCGGTGCCGAAGCCCTGGGCCTGCGCCATCAGCAGCATGTTCTGCAGTGCGCAGCCCAGCGACACCAGGCGTTCCGTGGATGGGATTTCTGGATGGGCGTCACCGTCCAGCCGCGCGATGGCCAAGGCGAGGAAGGGCGCGCGCGTCGCCTTGACGCGGGCATCGTTGCGCTGCGCCTCGGTGGCGTCGGAGTCGCGTTCAAGCAGGGCCTGAACGAAGGCTTCACCGAGTGACTCCCGCGCGGTGCTGGTCACCTGCACGAAACGCCATGGCAATATGAGCGCGTGGTCGGGAGCCTGGGCCGCGGCGGTCCACAACTGCTGCACCTCTGCGGGAGCGGGCCCTGGATCATGCAGGTGTTTGGGCGACACCTGCTGACGGCGGGTGACGAGTTCGCAGACGAGTTCAGAGTAGTCGGTCTGGTCGGCAAGGGGCATGGTGCGCGTTCGGGAACACGATTGCGCCAGCATAAGCCCTCCAGAGCCCGGCATGGCGTTCACCGCGCAGCAAGCCACGCGGTCAGCAGATCCGCGGCAACTGGTCGCCGAAGAGCATGTCCACCCGGCGGTCGCCGCCGAAATGTGTGGCGAGCACGACGGTGCCTTTCGGCGCCTCGCGCACGGTGCCGATGGCGCGGCTGTCGCGTCCGGCGGGATGGGAGCGCATCGCGGTCAGAACTGCCTCGGCATGTTCAGGCGCGACAATGGCGACGATCTTGCCCTCGTTGGCGAGATACAGCGGGTCCAGCCCGAGCAGCTCGCACACGCCGCGCACCGCATCACGCACCGGCAGGGCGTCCTCCTGCAGACGGATGGCGCAGCGGCTGGCCTGGGCGAATTCGCTGAGCACGGTTGCGACGCCGCCGCGGGTGGCGTCGCGCATACAGCGGATGTCCGGGCAGGCGGCGAGCATGGCACCGACCAGTCCGCCCAGGGGCTGGCAATCCGACTCCACACCGCTTTCCAGGGCAAGTTCGCCCCGGGCGTCGACGATGGCCGCGCCGTGGTCGCCGATGTGGCCGTTGATCAGCACCACGTCACCGGGCCGGGCGCGGTCGGCGCGGATGTCCACCCCGTGGGGAATGACGCCGATGCCCGCGGTGTTGATGAACAGCTTGTCCGCACCGCCGCGCGGCACCACCTTGGTGTCGCCGGTGACGATGCGTACCCCAGCGGCCTCCGCAGTGGCTTGCATCGAGGCCACGACCCGGCGCAGTTCGGCGATGGGCAGGCCTTCCTCGATGATCATGCCGCAGGTGAGGTAGAGCGGGCGCGCGCCGCTCACGGCCAGGTCGTTGACGGTGCCGGCCACGGCGAGCTTGCCGATGTCGCCGCCGTGGAAGAACAGCGGCGTGACGACGTAGGAATCGGTGGTCATGGCCAGCCGGTCGCCGTGCGCGGCGAGTT
>JBAUTC010000376.1:0-1742 GCA_049582025.1 Thiomonas sp. | reverse complement strand
CGCCGCGTGAACCTCGCCATTGCGCCCGGATGATCCCGAAAAAGGTGTAAGCGGAGATCAGGAGAAATCCGATGGCGAGAAAGATCAGGCCGCCGCTGGACGACTGGACCGGACCCGCCTGCACCTTGTCCTCGACCTGGCGGGTGAACGCAGCAAGGATGTCGGCCGGTACAAATTCCATGCCCGGATCAAGCTGCTTGGCCCGTTCCAATTCGGTCTGCGCCAAAGGCCATTTCCCCTCCGCGGCCAACAGTCGTGCATCGACGTAATGGGCCTGCGCCGAATCGGGGTGCGCAGCGAGAACCTGCGCGATCTGGTGGTCCGCCTGAGTCAGGTGACCGGCATCGATTGTGGACTGGATGTCTTGAAGGGCGGCGGGAGCTGCCCAGGCGGGCGCCGCCAGAGAGGCAGTGATGGCCGCAGCCATGCAGAAGCGGGAGAACTTGTTCATCGAGGAGTGTTTGAAGTTGGGGACGTGTCCACAGACAGGATGGACGTTCGGAAGGCACTTGCCGGCACAGGCCGCAGTATGCCCGCGTCCAACAGGATGCAGTCCGTGCAGACCACGGCCGTGCGGCCGAAGCAGGGGCGGATTTTGCAAAGACTGTTCCAGGACGTTTCAAAGTGCAGTTTCCAGGCGCTTGAGGGCGTTTGGAACGGCATGGGGTAATCCGGTGCGAGCCCGCGCAAGCCACAATAGCGCCTCACCTCCTTCCCGACGCCCATGACCCAAGAGATTCGCCCCGGCCTGCTCATCCTGCAGGGCAACCGCCTGGAGTTGTTGCGTGACAGCGTGCTGCACTGGTTGGCGCAGCAGCCGCTGGCGCCGCTGGAGGAAGAGATTTTTCTGGTGCAGAGCAATGGCGCTGCGGAGTGGTTGAAGATGGCGCTGGCCGCGCAGCGTGGCATTTGCGCAGCCACGCGGGTGGAATTGCCCGCCCGGTTTCTGTGGCGCGCCTATCGGCAGGTGCTGGGCCCCGCGGCGGTGCCGCCCCAATCGGCGCTGGACAAGTCCGTGCTGACCTGGCGGCTGATGCGGCTCTTGCCCCAGCGTTTGCAACTTCCGGCCTTGGCGCCGCTGGCCCAGTATCTGCAAGGTCATGATGCGCAGCGCAGGCTGCAACTGGCACGCAAGCTGGCCGATCTCTACGACCAGTACCAGATTTACCGCAACGATTGGCTCGACGCCTGGGCCGATGGCCAGGCGGTACTGATCGATGCCGGCGGAAAACCGACGCCCCTGCCGCAAGACCAGCGCTGGCAGGCGCTGCTGTGGCGCGAGATACTGGCTGAGCTGAGTGACGAGGAGCGCGCCTCCATTCGCCCGCAAGTGCAGCGCGCCATGCTGCAGGCGCTCGACGCCGCCGCCCGTTCCGCCACCCTGCCGCGCCGGGTGGTGCTGTTTGGCGCCTCGCATCTGCCGGGTGCCACGCTGGATGCGCTGGTTGCGCTGTCGCGGCATGTGCAGATTCTGGTGGCCCTGCCCAATCCCTGCCGTTATCACTGGGCCGACATCATCGAGGGCCGCGAGCTGCTGCGCGACACGCCAGCGCGCCGACCCTTGCGCGCAGACAACCTGGCCGCGATCGGGCTGGAGGCGATGCACGCGCATGCGCATCCGTTGCTGGCTGCCTGGGGACGGCAAGGGCGCGACTTCATGCGCCAGCTCGATGCCTTCGATGCCCGCGCCGTGATGCAGGACGAACCGGAATTGCCGCGGGAAGGCGTATTCGACGATGCTC
>JBAUTC010000375.1:0-4641 GCA_049582025.1 Thiomonas sp. | reverse complement strand
CGGGAACGCTATGTTTTCGCCCGATTGCCCCATCCTTGATGCTGGATGCCACGTGTTTGTGGACGCCTCAGCCCAGGTCCTGACGGGGCCTTATCCATCGGAGTTGTTCCATGTCATCCCTCAAGTCATTCTTGCGCCGCGCCGGCATGGCCCTGGCGCTTTCCGTACTGAGCATCCCCGCCTCGTGGGCAGCAGGCTTCACCTTCACTCCCTACCCTTCGGCGCACACCCTGCCACTGGCGCAGGTCACGTTTGAAAACGGGCAAGGCAAGCGCATGACGCTGGCGGACTTCAAGGGCAAAGTCGTGTTGCTCAACATCTGGGCGACCTGGTGTCCGCCTTGCGTGCATGAAATGCCCACGCTCGACAAACTGCAAAAGCTGCTGGGGGGGAAGGATTTTGCCGTCGTCCCCTTGTCGGTGGACAAGGGCGGCATCTATACCGTGAAGAGCTTTTACGACGACAACTTCATCGGTCATCTTCCCATCTACGTCGATCCGACCACGGATGCGCTCGACACCCTGAGCATTCTCGGCACGCCGACGACCATCCTGATCGACAAGCAGGGCAAGGAGATTGCCCGCACCATGGGGCCTGAGGACTGGGATCAGCCGACGGTGATTGCGCAGATCAAGCATTACATGGCCGCACCAGCAACCCCTGCTGCCAGGCCGCAACAGCAGGCGCACACGGTCGAAACGCGCGACGCCCGAGTGGCATCGGCCACCCCGCAAGCGGCGCAGGAGTAAACGACAGCGCCGATGCAAACCGCCGCACCGCACCGGCGACCTGACGACGCCTCGGCACGCAAGCAGAGCGCGTGGTCACGGATCTCGCCCTCCGCCCGGAGCGTCATCCTGGCGCGCCTGGCGCGCAGCATTGGCCAGGGGGCGCTGGTGGCGGCGTTCACCCTCTATCTGCATGCGTTGCACTGGAACGCAGCGCAAATCGGCGCTGTGCTCAGCGGAGCGCTGTTCATCGGCGCTGCGCTTACCCTCTGGATCGGACCGCTGAGTGACCGTGTGGGACGGCGCCATTTCTTGCTTGGCTACGAGCTGGTGGTGACGGCCTGTGCGGCAATCGCCCTCATGTCGGCCGTGCCCTGGCTGCTGGTGCCCGCCGCCGTTTTGGGCGGGTTCGGTCGCGGCGCAAACGGGGCGGCGGGGCCGTTCGGGCCGCTGGAGCAGTCTTGGCTGGCGCACGGCACGCCGCCCGCTTTGCGCGCACAGATTTTCAGCCTGAACTCGACCCTGGGCATGCTCGGCATGGCTTTGGGCGCGGTGCTCGGCGCCGCTCCCCACTGGCTGAACGCCTTTATGCCGCTGGACTGGGCGTATCGCAGCCTCTTCGTGCTTCCCTTGCTCGGTTCGGCAACCGGATTCCTCCTGCTGCTGCAGGCCGAAGACGCGCCCACCTCGGATAAAGCAGACGCCCAAGCCCCTGCTCAAACGGTGACAGACACACCAGAAGTCGAGAGCCGCCAGACTCGCCATCTGCGCGAAAACGCTCTGCTCTGGCGCTTGGGCCTGGTTAACGCGCTCAACGGGCTCGGCATCGGCATGGTGGCGCCGCTGATGGCTTACTGGTATCTGGTGCGCTACGGGCACGGTCCCGCCAGCATCGGCCCAGCCATGGCGGCGAGTTTCGTGTTCGCTGCGTTTGGCGCGCAAGTCGCCAGCCGACTGGCACAGCGCTTCGGGGCCGTGCGCGCGGTTGTCGGCATGCGCGCCTTGGGACTCGTCATGCTGCTGCTCACGCCCCTGTCACCCGTATTCTGGATTGCGGCGAGCTTCTACGCCCTGCGCGCCACAGCGAATCAGGGCACGATGGGCGTGCGTCAGGCACTGACCGTCAGCCTCACCGGAGCCGACCGCCGCGGGCTTGCCGCCACGGTGAACAATGTGTCCATCCAGATTCCTCGCGCCATTGGCCCCCTGATCGCCGGGGAGTTGCTGCACCTGGGCTGGCTGATCGCCCCCTTCGTGATCGCGGCCGCGTTTCAGGCGGCGTATCTGGTGCTGTATCAGCGGCTTTTCCGCAATATGGAACCGCGCAACGCCACCAGCTGACAGGCAAACGCCCTGCTGAAGCAGGGCGTTCTTCGCCACGCATCGCTCTGATCAGCGCACTTTGGGGGCGCCGATGTCGCCGAGCACCGCGCCATTCACCCTGGTGCCGTACAGGCTGAACTTGCTATCGTGAAACTTGGCGCGGGTGGCCGCAACGCTGCCCTGCCAGCGCGGGTCTTGCGGGCGCTCCTGCGCATCCATGAAATAGGCCACGTCCCAAGCCTCTTGCGGTGTGAGGCTGTAGCTCATGCCATACGGCATATTGGCGTAGATGAACTTGGCCGCATTCTTGTAGCTGCCCATACCCGCGCCCCAGTTGAACGACGCGGCGCCCCATAGCGGCGGGAATACGGTCTCACCATTCACCGATTGGCCCGCACCATTGGCAGCATGGCACATGATGCACTTGGCCTCATAGACTTTCTGGCCGCGCGCATAGTCCGGTGCTTGCGCAGGTTCCGGCAGATTGGGATAGCCGCGCCCAGCCACCTTCTCGTCGACTGGCAGGCCCTTGGCCATCCAGTAGGAGTATGACTCCAGCGCTACAAGGGTTTCGCTTCCCAGCGGCGGCGCCTTGCCGTTCTGGCTGTACATGAAGCACCCCTGCAGCCGGGCCTCGTAGGTGTTGACCTTCTTGTTCTTGGCACGATAGGCGGGGTAGCTCACATAGGCTGCCCACAACGGCGCAGAACCCGCCATGCGCCCGGCGTCGGTGTGGCAATTCACGCAGCTCAGGGTATTGCCGACATAGGCCTTGGCGTACTTGGGCGTGTCGAGCATGATGTTGCGCCCAAGCTTGACCATCTTGCCGAATTCGTCGTTGGGGATGGCCGATTCGGGCGGCGGGGTGAACTTGGCGCCGGTGCCGACTGCGGCATTGATCTCGGACTTGGGCGGCGCGGACGGCGCATCGGCCGCATGCGCAGATGACGCGAGTAGACCGAGCGCGAACAGCGCCAGTGCTGCGTGGGGTTGAGTCAATGTCATGACGCGCTCCGATCAGTGCTTTGCCGGGGTGGACTTGCTCGGTGCCAGCGGCTGCGCCGCCAACCACTGCGCCACGGCCCGCGTCTGCGCATCACTCAAACGTAGGGCGACGGTGTGCATCATGCCCAGCGGGTCGCCACTGCGGCTGCCATCTTTCCATGCCTTGATCTGCCCTTCGTTATAGGCCGCGCTTTGGCCGACCAGGGGCGGGAAGTTCTCACCCACGCCGATGCCGCCGGGGCCATGGCAACGGATACAGGCAGGAATGCCCTTTTCCCAGTCGCCACGAAGCGCCAGGCGCTCACCTTCGGCAGCCACTGCAGCCGCGGGCACGGCAGCCGGTTTGGCGCTGGGCTTGAGGCCCGCGTAGTACCTGGCGAGCGCCGTGACCTGCGCCGCGCTCAATGACTTGACCATGCCGGACATGATGGCGTTCCTGCGCATGCCATCACCAAAGTAGTGCAGTTGATCTGCGATGTAGGTGGCAGGCAGCCCGGCCAGACGGGGATACCCTACAGCGGCATTGCCCATGCCGTCAGCGCCATGGCAGGCGATGCAGGACGCCGCTTCCGGCGGCGCGGCGGCCCAGCTCGCCGGCGCTGCACCAAACAGCATGGCCAAAGCCAGCGAACGGTGCATGGTTTTGAATTGGCGCATAGAACATTCCTCTTCGACGGAAGCGCTGCGGTTTACCGACGGCAAACCAACGACTGCGGGAAAACCCTGCCAGGGTGAAGCGCAAGTCTATGCGCGCTGCACGCGAACAAACTAACGGTTTCTGTCGATCTCGTTCAGAAACCGGGTCGATCGTTCGACAGACCATTTCGGGCGTGATCAGCCCAGGAACTTGCCCAGAAACTGTTGCGCCGAGGCCATCAGCTCGCCTTCTGCGGGCAGCTGGCCATTGGGAGTGAGCGTGTCCACGATATGGGGCAATGCCTGCGACAGTTCACTCGCCACCTGATCGGGCTGGATGCCAAGCTTGCCGGCTATGTCCCCCAGCGCCCCGCTGCCCAGAACCTGCTGAATCTGCGCTGCAGATATTGGCAGGTTGGACCCTGTCCCCACCCAGGACTGCACCAATTCACCCAAACCACCCTGCTGGAATTTCTCGACCAGACCGCCCAAACCGCCGCTGTTGCCCAGCAGGCCCATCACCGCCTGAAGCATCGGATTGTTTCCCGCGCCTGTCTGCGCCTGCTGGCCATCCAGCATCTGCTCCAAACCACCCGCCACGCTATCGAACAGTCCCATGATCCACTCCTTGTGTCAAAAATCAGTGCAGCATTTCCAAGCCCCTTGACGCACAATTGCGTTTCGCTCGGGCTCTGTCGAGTCAGCTTAAATGGATTGCGTGCACTTGCGTGCAGTCTGACGGCCCGACCTCCACTTTTCGCGCTCTTTTTTACAGTTTTATGGATGCCTCCTCTGAACAGATCCACACACTGATGGCTGACCTTGGTGCCCGTGCCCGCGCCGCGTCGCGCGGCATGGCCAAGGCGCCAACGGCGGCAAAAAACCAGGCGCTGCTCGCCCTGGCTGACGCCATCCGGGCCCATCGCCCGGCCCTGCAGGACGCCAATCT
>JBAUTC010000374.1:0-7889 GCA_049582025.1 Thiomonas sp. | reverse complement strand
CACCAAACTTGGCCGCCAGCACCGTGGTAATGGCCGCCGTCAGCGTCGTCTTGCCGTGGTCCACGTGACCAATGGTGCCCACGTTCACGTGCGGCTTGGTCCGCTCAAACTTTTCCTTCGCCATGATTCAAACTCCTCAAGCCAACAAAGATCGACAAATATCAGAAAAATCAACTGGTGCCCATGGCGGGAATCGGACCCGCGACCTCTCCCTTACCAAGGGAGTGCTCTGCCACTGAGCCACATGGGCATGAACGCTTACGCGATCAAGACATACTGCGCAACACACCAAAACCGACAAATACTGGAGCGGGAGACGGGAATCGAACCCGCACCATTAGCTTGGAAGGCTAAGGTTCTACCATTGAACTACTCCCGCCTTGCCACGCTTCCAATGCTTTGGCGCGATCAAGGCCGCCACTTCCAGCAATCGCCGCCCAAGGAAAAAACGATGGGCCACGACGGACAAATTCTTGCGCCTGGTGGAGAGGGCTGGATTCGAACCAGCGTACTCGTAAGAGGGCAGATTTACAGTCTGCTGCCATTAACCACTCGGCCACCTCTCCGAGGCGAACCGCAGATTCTTAGCGATTTTTTCTGAGATGTCAAATCCGAGGACTTTGCGCGTTGTCAAGCGAACAGCGCGCGTAGTGCCGCCCCGGGATCTGGGGCGCGCATGAATGCTTCGCCAACCAGAAAAGTCTGCACCCCAGCACCACGCATGCGTTGCACGTCTTCTGGCGCAAGAATGCCGCTCTCGGTAACCACCAGGCGGTCAGGAGGAATCCGCGGCAGCAGATCGAACGTGGTGTCGAGGCGGGTTTCGAAGGTCCGCAGATCTCGGTTGTTGATGCCCAGCAATGGAGTGCGCAATTTGAGCGCAAACTCCAGTTCCTCCGCATTGTGTATTTCGACCAGCACGTCGAGACCATAATCCAGCGCCTCGGCCTCGAGGTCGACCAACTGCTGCGCAGGCAGGGCTGCGGCAATCAGAAGGATGCAATCAGCCTGCATCGCGCCAGCCTCGGCGATCTGATAGGAATCGACGATGAAATCCTTGCGCAACACTGGCAGATCGCAAGCGGCACGCGCCTGCTGCAAGTATGCGGTCGCTCCCTGGAAGTACTGCGCATCAGTGAGGACGGACAGGCAGGTTGCGCCCCCTCCGGCGTAGCTGCGGGCAATGGCGGACGGATCGAAATCGGCGCGCAACACGCCACGCGACGGGCTGGCTTTTTTTATTTCCGCGATAACGGCGGAACCACCGGCCGCAACTTTGCCTTGAAGCGCGGCAGCAAAGCCGCGCGCGCAATCGCGCTGCGCCGCTTTCTGGCGCAGTTCGGACAACGGCATGCGCGCTCGCGCCGCGGCCACCTCCTCGGCCTTGGTGGTGAGGATGCGCTGGAGAATGTCGCTCATGCCGACCCCGTCGGCGTCAGCATGGCGTTCGTCACGCGAACGAACTCTTGCAGCTTGTCGCGCGAGGCACCGCTGGAAATGGCTTCGCGCGCCATCTGTACTCCGTCAATCAGCGATGACGCGACATTGGCGGCATACAGCGCCACGCCTGCGTTGAGCGCCACAATGTCACGCGCCGGGCCGTCCACATCGTTGAGCGCCTCATGCACCAATTCGACGGACTGTGCCGGACCCTCGACGCGGAGAGCGTCGAGCGGAGCGGCTTTCAGGCCGAGGTCGCCAGGATGGATCGCATATTCGGTGATTTGGCCATTTTTCAGTTCGCCGATCAGCGTTTCGCCCGACAGCGAGACTTCGTCAAGGCCATCGAGCCCATGCACCACCAGGGCGTGCTCGCTGCCCAGGCGCTGCAATACACGCACCAATATGCCAACGAGATCGGGATGGAAAACGCCGAGCAGCTGGTTGGGCGCACCCGCCGGATTGGTCAGCGGCCCGAGGATGTTGAAGATGGTGCGCACGCCAAGTTCCTTGCGCACCGGCGCGGCGTATTTCATTGCGGGGTGATGGTTGGGTGCGAACATGAAACCGATGCCGCACTCGGCCAGGCTTTGCGCCACCTGCTCGGGCGTGAGCTGGATATTGACGCCCAGCGCATCGAGCGCATCCGCCGAACCGGAAGACGAGCTCACGCTGCGCCCACCGTGTTTGGCGACCTGCGCCCCTGCCGCCGCCGCGACAAACATGCTCGCCGTCGAGATATTGAAGGTGCGCGCCGAGTCACCGCCAGTGCCCACAATGTCGACCAGCCGCATCTTGTCGGCTACTTCGACGGGAGTGGCGAAATCGCGCATCACCATCGCCGCCGCAGCGATTTCGCCAATGGTTTCCTTTTTCACCCGCAGGCCGGTGATGAGCGCGGCCATCATGACCGGCGACATCTCGCCAGTCATGATGCGGCGCATCAGCGCAATCATCTCGTCGTGAAAGATTTCTCGGTGCTCGATGACGCGCGTCAACGCGTCGTGATTACTGATGGGCATGAAAGTGGCCTTCGCTCAACGCAAGAAAGTTTTGCAGCAGCCGGTGGCCGTGCTCGGTTTCGATGGATTCGGGGTGGAACTGCACCCCCTCGACGGCGAAATGGCGATGGCGGACACCCATGATTTCGCCGTCTTCGGTTTGCGCGGTGATTTCCAGGCAGGAAGGCAGGCTCTCGCGCTCTACGGCCAGCGAGTGGTAGCGCACCACGGTATACGGGCTGGGCAGATCAGCGAACACGCCCTTGCCATCGTGGGTGATGAGGCTGGTCTTGCCATGCATGATCTGCTTGGCACGAACGACCTTGCCTCCAAACGCCGCGCCTATGGCCTGATGGCCGAGACACACGCCCAGGATGGGCAGACGCCCAGCAAAGTACTGCAGCACCGCCACGGAAATGCCGGCCTCGGCGGGCGAACACGGGCCGGGGGAAATGACGATGCGTTCGGGGTTCAGTGCGGCGATGGCCTCCAAATCGAGTTCGTCGTTGCGCACGGTGTGCACGTCCTGGCCGAGTTCGCCAAAGTATTGCACCAAGTTATAGGTAAAGCTGTCGTAGTTGTCGATCATCAGCAGCATAATGGGGCTCCGTCGTGTCGTGAGAGGGGTGGCGTGGTGGGCGTTCAGCCGTCCAGCCCTTCCTGCACCTGTTCGGCGGCGCGCAGCACGGCGCGCGCCTTCACCTCGGTTTCACGCCACTCCATCTCGGGCACGGAGTCGGCCACGATGCCCGCTGCAGCCTGCACGAACAGCTGCCCCTGCTTGACGATGCCTGTACGAATGGCAATGGCCAGATCCATATCGCCCGCAAAGCTCCAGTAGCCCACCGCGCCGCCATACAGGCCACGCCGCGTCGGCTCCAGTTCGTCAATCACTTCCATGGCACGGATCTTGGGCGCTCCGGACAGTGTGCCCGCAGGAAAGGTGGCACGGAACACGTCCATTGCATCCATGCCCTCGCGCAGAAGGCCGTCCACATTGCTGACAATGTGCATCACGTGCGAATAGCGCTCGATCGCGAACGCCTCGCTCACCTTCACCGTACCAGTCCGGGTGATGCGACCGATGTCGTTACGCGCCAGATCGATAAGCATCAGATGTTCGGCGCGCTCTTTGGGGTCGGCCAGCAACTCGGCTTCGTTGGCCGCGTCCTGCTCAGGGGTCACGCCGCGGGGTCGCGTGCCCGCAAGCGGGCGGATGGTGACTTTCTGGCCCTCGGGAACGCGCTCCTGCCGCACCAGAATCTCCGGCGACGAGCCGACCACCTGATGGTCGCCAAAATCGTAGAAATACATATAGGGCGAGGGATTGAGCGCCCGCAGTGCCCGATACAGGCTGAGCGGCGGTTGGGTATAGGCCTTGCGCAGCCGTTGACCGATCTGCACTTGCATGTAGTCGCCGGCGGCGATGTACTCTTTGGCCACCGCAACAGCGCACAGGTAATCGGCCTTGTCGAATTCGCGGACGATCGGCGTCACCTCGCCAGACGCGAGTTCCGGCGCCTCGACCGGATTGCGCAACTGCGCACGCAGGGCATCAAGCCGTGCCTGCCCACTGGCATACGCCCGTGGCTGCGACGGATCGGCATAAAGAATCAGGTGCAGCCGCCCGGTGAGGTTATCGATCACCGCCAGCTCTTCGGTAAGCAGCAGATGGATGTCGGCCAGGTCCACCGGATCGGGTTTGGGATGCCGCTGCGCCGAACGCGCGAGCCGCGCCTCGATATAGCGTGCAGCGTCATAGCCGAAGTAGCCGGCCAGACCGCCGCAAAACCGCGGCAGGCCCGCAGGCATGGCGACTTTGAAACGCCTGTAATAAGCGTCGATGAATTCAAGCGGGTTATCAACTGATTGCTCGATCACCGCGCCGTCCTGCAGCACCTCGGTTGCGCCGTTTTTCACCCGCAGCGAGGTGCGTGCAGGCAGGCCGATGAAGGAATACCGCCCGAAGCGCTCACCTCCGACCACGGATTCGAGCAGAAAGCTGTTTCTCCCCGCAGCACCGCGCGGCACCAGTTTGAGGTAGAGGGAGAGCGGCGTTTCCAGGTCGGCGAGCGCCTGGGTGGTAAGGGCAATGCGGTTGTAGCCTTGCTGGGCCAGTTGTTCAAATTCGTGCTCGGTCATGCTCGACTCCGAAGGGTCGCGGCGGGTGTTGTGGTGAACCCGCTACGGATCAGCGAACCCGTGCGGCAAACGCGCGCCTGGCGCAGACAGCGCTCAGGCCAGCGACGCGCACGTGGCAGTGGCGATGGTCAGGACACATGCGTCCCGCCAGGGCCAAGCCCCCCGGTCTCCAGAACCCGATGCGTGTCGCCGATGAACGAACATGGAATACGTTGAACGATGCAGATCAACCTGATTGCACAAATGTAGCAAATTCGCGCAACCGCCCCCCACCGCGCGGGATCAGGAGAATCTCAGGCCCCGAAGTTCTCCGGCATCTGCACGGCCACCACCTCGCCCCGAGCCGTGGCCACACCTGCCGCGTACACAGTCGACTCGACAATTACCTTGCGGCCCTTGATCTCTTTCACCCGCCCGCGAATCTCCAGTTCGCCGCCCAGCGGCGTGGGCTTGAGAAAATCGACGTGCAGCGAGCCGGTGACGAACCGGAACGACGGCTTCGTGCCCATCTCCCGCCCTTCCGCACGGTACATCGCCGCAGACGCCGTGCCCGTGCTGTGGCAATCAATCAACGAGGCGATCAACCCGCCGTACACGAACCCCGGCACCGCCGTGTGATACGGCAGCGGGGTGAAGCGGGTGACCGTTTCATCACCATCCCAGACCGTCTTGATCTGATGGCCATGGGCGTTATGGCTGCCGCATCCGTAGCACTGCGCGAGAGTATCGGGATAGAAGTCCTGAAAGGCATTGGGCATGGCATCTCCTTGGCTTATCGATTAATCAGTGAATTTTAAGCGCCCGGCCTCGCAAATCCGCTTGTCAAAGCCCGGCTTTTTGCGAAAAATGAACGACCGTTCGATAAATGGAGACGACATGCACCAAACCACTCAACGCCTATTGCGCCGCCTCGGCGCCGCCGCGCTCTCCACTGCGCTTGCTGTTGGCATGTCGGACGCACAGGCCCTGACCTTGCACGACGTCAACATTCCCGCCCAAGTGGATGTCGGCGGCAAGACGCTGACGCTCAATGGCGCGGGAACCCGCTATGTCTTCCTGTTCAAGGTCTATACCGCCGCGCTTTATCTGCCGCAGAAAACCGCGCAGCCACAAGCCATCTACAGCATGGCCGGACCAAAGGAACTCAAGCTCACCATGCTGCGCAACGTCAGCGGCAAGGAACTCGGCGACAAGCTCAACGAGGGCATCAAGAACAATCTCACCCCAAGCGAGTTCGGGGTCTTCATTCCCAGTCTGGTGCAACTCGGCGGCCTGTTTGCGCAGAAAAGTCGGGTGAAGACCGGCGAGACCGTGACGTTCCGCGACATCCCAGGCACGGGCTGCACCATCGACATCGACGGCGTTCCGGCAGGCAGCACATTCACGGAACCCCAGTTTTTCAACTCCATGCTCAAGATCTGGCTGGGCAAAGATCCAGCAGAAGGCCGCCTGAAACGGGCGCTGCTCGGCAACGCGTCGGACAGCAATTGATCACAATGCTGCCCGGTTTCACCCAGACTTGCGCACGGTCATGTTTAGTGACCACTTCAACTGCCTATTTCCGTGAAAACCCGAGCACGCAGGGAACGGATTCCTAAAATAAGATTCCACTGATATTCGACCATCCGAGGAGTCACCATGAAAAAAGTCTGGGCTGCAACCGCGATTGCGCTGGCCGCAACTGTCGGTGCCGTGAGCGCCAACGCCGCCGTCAAAGTGGGCGGCATGCCCGTGATGCAGACTGCACCGGCCAATGGCGTGCCGCTGCTGATCAACGGCGCTGGCGTCGTCAACATGGGGGGCAAGATGGCCGCCGCGGTCTATCTGCCGCAAAACACGACGTCAGCCAGCAGCATCATGACAATGCCCGGCGCCAAGTCGATCCGTCTGACCGCACTGTCCAATATGCCGTCTGCAGGTCTGGCCAAAGCGCTGGAAGCTGGGGTGAAAAAGGGCGTGTCCGCCACGCAATACTCCGCGTTCAAGCCCGCGCTGGATGCCTTTACCAAACAACTGGCCAGCGTGAAGCAAATCCCCAAAGGCGAGACCGTGGAGTTGTTGTTCGAACCCTCCAACGGCATCGTGTTGATGGGGCCGGACGCGCACATCATTCCAGGCACGGGCAACGCCGAGCTGTATCAGGCGATGCTGCGCATGCTGCCCGCTGACGTGCTGTCCAACTCAGCCATCCAGAAGCAGAACATCAGCGGCTGATCGTTGACGTTCGTTGACCGCATGAAAAAACCGCCCCTGTGGGCGGTTTTTTCATGCCCGCGGACGATTCAGGCAACCAACAGGTCGCCAATGCGGTCGGCAAAACCGTCGGCGTCCACCGCGCGCACTGGCTCACCATGGTTGTAGCCGTAGGTGACCAGCGCCACCGGGCAGCCGGCGGCGCGGGCTGCCAGCGCGTCGTTCTGCGAATCCCCGATCATGATCACGGAAGCCGTAGGCAGGCCGATCTGCCTGCAGGTTTCCACCAGAGGCATCGGATCTGGCTTTTTGCGCGGGAACGCGTCTCCACCGTTGACCGCGACGAAAAAGTCGAGCAGGCCCTTGATCTGCAACAGTTCGCGCGCGTAGCGGGTGGGCTTGTTGGTGATACAGGCGAGTGTGAGCCCGGCATCGCGCAGCGCCGCCAGCCCTTCCGTCACGCCCGGGAAGGCATTGGAAAACTGACCGTTGATTTGCCCGTAGTGCTTCTGATAAACCTCGATGGCCTGGGGGTAGCGGGCGTCTGCAGTTGCGTCATCGAGATGCAGGCGCAGGGTTTGCAGCACCAGGTACTCCGAGCCTTTGCCGATGCGGGTTTCAACCTGCGGGCGGTCAATGCCTGGCAATTGCAGCTCTGCGAGCATGCTGTTAAGGGCCGCGTGAAAATCGCCCAGGGTGTCGATCATGGTACCGTCAAGGTCGACGATGGCGGCGCGTACGTCAAAGCCAACAAGGCGCACGGTGCGGGGCATGGTGCGTGCATCCATCAGGCCACCGCCGCGAGGTTGGCGCGCATCGCATCAATGACTGCCTTGTAGTCGGGCTTGCTGAAAATGGCACTTCCCGCCACGAAGGTGTCGACGCCTGCTTCTGCCGCAGCGGCGATGTTGTCGGGCTTGATGCCGCCATCGATCTCCAAAAGAATGTCCCGGCCGGTTTGCGCCTTGTAGGCGTCGAGTTTGGTGCGCACCTGCCGGGCCTTGGGCAGCGCGCTCTCAATGAAACTCTGGCCGCCGAAACCGGGATTCACACTCATCAGCAGCACAAGGTCGACCTTGTCCATCACGTAATCGAGGATATTCAGCGGGGTGG
>JBAUTC010000373.1:0-3603 GCA_049582025.1 Thiomonas sp. | reverse complement strand
GACTCGACGTTGAAGCAATCCACCCCGGCGTCGAGCGCGAGGCGCATATCTGCCGCGGTCTTGCCCACTCCGGAGAACACGATCTTGCTCGACTGCCCCCCGGCAGCCAGCACGCGCTGCAATTCGCCGCCGGAGACAATGTCGAAGCCCCAGCCAAGGCGCGCCAGTATTTGCAGCACGGCAAGGGTGGAGTTGGCCTTCACCGCATAGCGCAGCGCCACATGCACAGGGCTTGCCCCGGCTGCAGTCATGTACTGCTGCGCGGCCTGCTCGATCGCCGCGCGCGAATATACATAGGTCGGCGTTCCGAACTCCTCGGTAATTGCGTTCGCGCTGATCTGTTCGATGTGCAGGTTCTCATCGATGTAGGCGATTTGTGGATGGCCGGGGAGGTTGGGGATGGTGAGAGTTTTCATCGGATGACCAGTGGGGAATTCACGGGATCAGGAATGGGCTGCAGATACCGCGTGTGCAGGTGCGGGATCTGGTAGATACAAGGGGCCAGTCTGACCACAGCCGCCGAGAAAAGAAATCACACCGATTGCGGCAATCAGACGCGCGACGACACGCGGAAAACAGGGTCGACTAAGCTGTGTGTTCATTGAAAACCAGTGTATCAGCCACCCCATGTCCGACACCCTCGACGACACCCGCTACCTGCAGATCGCCGAACAGGCGATGACCGCCATCGAGGCCGCTGGCGATGCCGCCGATCTCGACTCCAAACGTGACGGTTCCGTCCTGCGTCTGGAACTCGACAGCGGCGACCAGGTCATCGTCAACCTGCAGCAGCCTACGCACCAGCTCTGGCTGGCATCGCGCGCCGGAGCGCACCACTATGTGTGGAATGGCAGCCATTGGTGCGACACACGCACTGGGGAAACGCTGGGCGCAGCGCTGCAACGCGTCATGGGCACCTTGAGTGGACCGCCGTTGAATCTGCCTACCTTGTGAGGGCAGGCAGCGGTTGTGGCTAATTCCCACCCTTGAACAGATTGAGGATGGAGTTCCTTTCCTCGGGCGTAATGTCCGGTTCAGGCAACGGATCGCTCAACCCGAGACTGCGTACCCCGGTGCCGTTGGCAAAGTTGCTGTACACCGGTTCGCCGTTCTCCACCACGATGCCCGCCGGCTGCGCATAACTGGCGATCGGCACCCCCCGCAGCGCGGTCTCCATGTAGCGGATCCAGATCGGCAAGGCTAGCGCACCGCCCGATTCCCTGTTGCCCAGTTTCTTCGGTGTGTCATACCCAACCCAGGAAATGGCGACCAGATTGGGCTGGAAGCCGCAGAACCACGCGTCCAGAAAGTCGTTGGTCGTGCCGGTTTTCCCGTACAGGTCGGGACGTTTGAGCGTGGCCTGCGCTCGCGCCGCAGTGCCAGAACGGGTGACTTCCTGCAACAGACTGTCCATCACATAGGCGTTGCGCGGCGAAATGACGCGCAGGTTTTCATCCCCGGCTTGTTGCGGCTTGCTCTGAAACAGTACCCGGCCTTGGGAATCCGTGATCTTGCTGATGAGGTAGGGCTGGACAAGGTAGCCGCCATTGGCGAACACACTGTAGGCTCGGGCCATCTGTAGTGGTGTGACCGTGCCAGCGCCGAGCGCAAGCGTGAGGTAGGGCGGCTGGCGGCTGGCTTCAAAGCCGAATCGCGCGCTCCACTGCTGGGCGAACTTCGGACCGATCTTGTCAAGGACGCGAATGGCAACCATATTCTTCGATTGCGCAAGCCCGCGGCGCAGACTGATCGGCCCTTCGTATTTGCCGTCGTAGTTTTTCGGTTCCCACGATTCACCGCCGGTTTGCTCCGCTGAGAAAAACAGTGGCGCGTCGTTCACCACCGTCAGAGGCGTGATGCCCTTTTCCAGCGCCGCCGAGTAGATGAAGGGTTTGAAGCTTGACCCCGGTTGCCGCCAGGCCTGCGTCACGTGATTGAACTTGTTGTGGGCAAAGTCCATGCCGCCCACCATCGCCACGATGGCGCCGTTGTTCGGATTCATCGACACAAGCGCCGACTGCACTTGCGGCAACTGGGTGATGACCCATTGATTCTGGCCGTCTTCCGCCAACCAGACCACGGTGCCTGCGCGCAGTTTGGTCGCCGGCTGGGCTTTCGCCGACAGTCCGAGTGCGCGCACCTGTCGCAGCCCGGCCCCGGAGATGGAGAGGATCCGGCCCGCCTCGGTCATCACCTTCACTAGCGTCGGGTTGGCACTGAGGACCACGCTGCATTGCATGCCGTCGGCCGGGAGGCGGTCGGCGCAGGCCTGTTCGATCGCACCTGGAATGGCATCGACGGCCGTGGGTAGATCGATGACCGCATCCGGCCCGCGGTAGGGCTGACGCAGTTCATACGACAGTACTCCGCTTTGCACTGATTTCCACGCTGCGAGTTGGTCACGGGCGCGGATGGTGGTGTAAACGTTCAGCCCGCGGGTGTAGGTGGCTTCCTGATAGCGTTCGAACACCATCTGGCGCACGGTTTCCGTGATGTAGCCCGCGTGGACGTCCCGATCGGGTTGCGCGGTGCGCAGTGCGAGTGGTTCATCCCGCGCCTGCTGGGCCTGCATGGGGGTGATCCACCCCAGCTGCCGCAGCCGCGCGATCACGTGAAGCTGGCGCTGCCTGGCGCGCTGCGGGTTGCTGATCGGGTTGTAGGTCGATGGCGCCTTGGGCAAGCCGGCCAGCATCGCCATCTGGGCAAGGGAGAGCTGATTCAACGGTTTGGCAAAATAGGCTTGTGCCGCTGCGGCGAAGCCATAGGCCTTGCGCCCCAGATAGATCTGATTCATGTATAGCTGCAGGATCTGATCCTTGCTCATCTGCTGCTCAATTTTCAGCGCCAGAAGCACCTCGAACAGCTTGCGGGTGAATGTCTTCTCGCGCGAGAGATAGAAATTGCGCGCAACCTGCATGGTGATGGTCGATGCCCCCTGGCTGCGCGATCGCCCCAGATTGGCCAACAAGGCCCGGCCGACGCCCTGCCAGTCAATGCCGCCATGTTGATAGAAACGGTCGTCCTCGGTAGCGAGGACCGCCTTCTTCATCAGATCGGGAATCTGCCCAATCGGCACGTACAACCGTCGTTCCTCGCCAAATTCCCCGAGTTGCACACCGTCGGCCGAATAGACCCGCAGTGGCAGCTGGGGCTGATAGTTTTGCAGTTCGGAAAGATCGGGCAGGCGCGGCCAGCTGAACGCCAGTATCAGAGCGGCAGTGAGCACTCCGGCCAGCAACAGCCCGACAGTGGCAATCGTCACGCTGATCAGTGCACGTAACCACCAGGGCTTGCGCGCACGCGGCGCCGGAGACGCTGGGGAGGCTGAAGATGTGCTCATTGAGTCAGGCGGAAGAGTGATCCGCGGGGCCGCACTTGTGCGTGGCTGGCGCGATCAGGAGGAACGTTGCCGCAGGTCGGGCACCAAGGCGTCTGGATGGTACGGCGAGAAAATCTGTTGCAAATTATAAAAATCTGCGCCGTTGTGCCGTCAAAATGCACACGACACGCCGGAACCGGCGTCGTGGGAGTTTTGCAACGTTTTTCGGCAAGGCTGGGGTTTACACGTTATTGAATCAAGGACTTGTTGGTAGGATCGAAGAA
>JBAUTC010000372.1:0-9283 GCA_049582025.1 Thiomonas sp. | reverse complement strand
CAGCCGTGCGGCCATAGCCGCAGCCTTGCAGGGGCAGGATGACCGGCTGGTGGTCGTGGTCGGGCCATGCTCGATTCACGACCACGATCAGGCCATGGACTATGCAGCGCGGCTCAAGACCGAGGCGGATGCGCTGAGCGATGCACTCATCGTGGTGATGCGGGTGTATTTCGAGAAGCCGCGCACCACCGTCGGATGGAAGGGCTATATCAACGATCCGCGGCTGGACGGCAGTTTTCGCATCAATGAAGGCCTGCGACGGGCGCGGCAGCTTCTGCTGGAAATCAATGGCCTGGGTCTGCCTGCGGGCACTGAATTCCTGGACCTGCTCTCACCGCAATATTTCAGTGACCTCATCGCCTGGGGCGCCATCGGCGCGCGCACAACTGAGAGTCAGAGCCATCGCCAGCTGGCCTCGGGACTGTCGTGTCCCGTCGGGTTCAAGAACGGGACCGACGGCGGAGTGCAGGTGGCGGCCGACGCCATGGTGGCCGCCGGCAGCCCGCATGCCTTCATGGGCATGACCAAGATGGGCGTGACGGCCATTTTTGAGACCCGGGGCAACGCGGACAGTCACGTCATCCTGCGTGGCGGCAAGGCACCGAATTTCGACGACGCGTCGGTGAATGCGGCCTGCGCGGTGCTGCGCAAGGGCGGTTTGCGCGAGCAGGTGATGATCGACTGCTCGCATGCCAACTCGTCCAAGCAGCCACGCAAACAACTGGAAGTGGCACACGACATCTCGCAGCGCATTGCCGCGGGAGAACGGCGCATTCTGGGCGTGATGGTGGAGAGCCATCTGTGCGAAGGCCGCCAGGACCTGCGTCCCGGCGAGCCGTTGCGGCCCGGCGTGTCGATCACCGACGCCTGCCTCGGCTGGGACGACACCGTACCCCTGTTGCGCGAACTGGCGACTGCGGTACGCACGCGGCGCGGGGCTTGAGTTTCGCCGTGGCCTCAGCGAAGAACAGCAGCGCAATTAACGCCAGCCTGACGCATTGGCCAAGGGCGAAATCCAGGCCGAGGATGGCGACAATCCACCACTAGGCTCGGAGCGTGCATTGAAGCGCCCACCACGGCAGCGTGCCGAGGTGGGCCCGCCTTGTCATGCAGGGCGTAGCCGAAGCTGGAAGCAGCGAGCACACTGAGCCGAGTGATCTGATTCGGCGTGATCGGCGTCTTGAGCGCCAGTTCCATCAGCCGCTTCCCCCAGAAACTGGAACGCGCAGCAATTGGGCGGCGATTGTTCCGCGCGGTTTGCGTCCGGTCCATCGTCAGCCCCCTCCTCTCCGAACGCGCGGAAATAGGAATTGACAGGAATTGACGCCATCTCCCGCAAGACGCAGGTTCAGCGCCGCGCCGCCGCGTAGGCGCGCCAGAACACCTCGTCCTGCGTCTGGGTGAAGTTGATGCGCATGCGGGTCGACGGCTGCTGCAGCGGATCGAACAGATGCCCGGGAGCGAGCAGATAGCCAGAGTCGAGCAGGCGCTGCGCCAGCATGGCGGTATCCACGCCGGTGTCCACCCAGCCCAGCAGGCCGCGCGGTGGGGTGACAAAGCTGCAGCCCGCTTTCTCCGCCAACTGCACCGCGCTCGCGCGGGCCACGTCCAGCCGATCGCGCACCTGCTGGGTTATGCGGCGCAGCTGCCCCTGCTCCAGCATGTGCGCCAGCGCGCGCTCGGTCAGCGCCGGGGTGGTGAGCACTGCGAGCAACTTCCGGTCGATCAGGCGGTCGATGATGGCCGGTGCCGCAGCGACAAAACCCACCCGCCAGCCGGGCGCGAGAATCTTGGAAAACCCGCTGAGGTAGATGGTGTGTTCGAACTGGTCGAGCACGCTCATGCGCGGGCTGTTGGACTCGGCGAGCGCGGCGTACACATCATCTTCGACCACATGGAAGCCGTAACGCTGTGCCAGTTGCAGCACACGGTGTGCGCCGGCCGCACTCAGGCTCTGCCCCGTCGGGTTGTGCAACACGCTCACACAGATGAACAGCCGCGGCGCATGGGCCCGGGCAAGCTGCTCCAGGGTGTCGAGATCCGGCCCGTCCGGCCCGCGCGGCACCGGCAGCAGCTTGAGACCGTGATGCGCCATCTGCGCGAACTGCATCGCCCAGCCGGGGCTTTCCACCAGCACCGCGTCGCCGGGCCGGGTGAGTGCGCGCAGCACCAGATCGAGCGCCTGCGACGCCCCACAGGTGGTGAGAATCTGCTGCGGCGATGCACGCAGCGACAACGCCGCCAACTGGCGCGACAGCACCTCGCGCAACAGCGGGTCGCCCATCGGATGGCCGTAGTGCAGCGATGCCTGCTCGAGTTCACCGGCACGTGCGACACGGCGCAGCGCCGCTCCCAACGCCGGGCTTTCCAGCCATTGCGCAGGTAGCACGCCGGACCCGGGCGCCCCGCGCAAGCTCACGCCCGAACCCGTGCCCATCTGGTGAAACATGCCGCGCACCAGCGCTGTGGCGTGGGTCGGCGCAGCAAGCGGCGACACTGTGGACGCAGTCTCTTGCGCGCCACCGCGCCGTACCTTGGTCGGCAGATCGTGTTCCAGGCCCCGCACGAAGTAACCGCGCTGCGGCCGCGCCTCCACCAGTCCCAGCGCCTGCAGGCGGTCATATGCCGCCACCACGGTCTGCGTACTCAGGCTGTGGTGGCGTGCGCAGTCGCGCACCGAAGGCAGGCGGCTGCCCGGCGTCAACAGGCGGTTGCGGATGCGTGCGGCAAACTGCGCACTGAGTTGCTCCGCCAAGGTAACGGCGGCCTTGCGCTGGAGCGGGCTTGCGGCGCCAGCCACCCTTTCTGTATTGCCAGAATCATCCATACAGTTTTGCTTTGTACTCTTGATGTGTATTGGTTCTGTAGTGCTTTTGATTCTAAGCTGCGACGCATGGACATCCCCCACCCGGCACACACGCCACGTCCCGGCCTCCCAGCCGGTTGGGAGGCCGGAGCCTTGGGTCTGCTAGGCGTGGGCTTGTTTGCGCTGTCTCTGCCGATGACGCGGCTGGCCGTGGGATCCGCACAACTGCCCCAGCTCTCGCCGGAATTCGTGGCGCTGGGCCGCGCCGCCGTGGCCGGGGTGCTTGCCGCGATCTGGCTGTTGCTGCAACGCGCCGCCCGGCCTCGGCAGAGGGAATGGGCGCTGTTCGGCGCCGTGGCCGCCGGTGTGGTGTTCGGCTTTCCACTGCTGACCTCCATTGCCTTGCGGCAGGTGGACGCGGTGCATGCCTCGCTCATCCTCGCCTTGCTGCCCTTGTTCACTGCCGCCATCGGCGCACTGCTGGCTGGGCAGCGGCCCTCGCCGGGGTTCTGGGTCTGCGCCCTCTGTGGCGCCGCCCTCGTCATGGCCTATGCGCTGCTGCACGACAGTAGTGCCGGCTTCTCGCTGCATCTGCACCTGGCCGACGCGCTGCTGGTCGGCGCCATGCTCGCGGCGGCGCTGGGCTACGCGCTGGGCGGACATCTCACACAGACGCGCCCCGCCGGTCAGGTCATCGGCTGGGCGCTGGTGTTGAGCTTGCCGCTCACCCTGCCCGCGGCATGGTTGCTGCGGCCGACGGCCGCTGTGCAAGCCGCGGCCTGGGGCGGATTCGCCTATGTGGCCGTGGTGTCAATGTGGCTGGGCTTTCTCGCCTGGTACCGCGCCCTGGCGCTGGGCGGCACCGTGCGCATCTCGCAGTTGCAATTGCTGCAACCCTTCTTGTCGATGCTGGCTGCGGCTGCGTTGCTGCACGAAGCGCTTGACGCCATCACTCTGCTGTTCGCCGGGGGAGTGCTCGGCGTCGTCTTCCTCGCGCGGCGCATGCCGGTGCATGCCGTGCGACATCCCGAATTGAAAAGGAATTGAAGCCATGTCCATCACCCTGTCCCAGCGCAGCGCGCATTACACCACTTCGCCCATCCGCGAGTTGCTCAAGTTCACCGAACAGCCGGGCATGATCTCGCTGGCCGGCGGCCTGCCGGCGGCAGACAGCTTTCCGGTGGACGCCCTGCGTGCTGCCTGTGCCGAAGTGCTGACCACGCAAGCGAATGGCGCACTGCAATACGGTCCGAGCGAAGGCATTGCGCCCTTGCGCGACTGGGTGGCAGCGCACCTGCAAACGCAGGGCATTGCCGCCAAGGCCGACGAGATCCTGATCACCAGCGGGTCGCAGCAAGGGCTTGATCTGGTCGGCCGGGTGCTGATCGATCCCGGCAGCACCGTGCTGGTGGAGCGGCCGACCTACCTCGGCGCACTGCAGGCCTTCGCTCCGTATGAGCCGCAGTTCGTCGATCTGGACGACGACGCCGACGGCGCGCTGCCCGCGCTCGACACTCCGGAACGCGGCAAGGCGCGCCTCGTCTATCTGCAGCCCAACTTCCGCAACCCCACAGGCCAGACCATGACCGCCGCGCGACGCACCCAGTGGGCGCAGGCGCTGCAAGGCAGCGACATCGCCCTGGTCGAAGACAACCCATACGGTGATCTGTGGTTTGACGGCCCGCCGCCAAAGCCGCTGGCGGCGCAGCTTCCCGACCAGAGCATTCTGCTGGGCACCTTCTCCAAAGTGCTGTCCCCCGGACTGCGTCTGGGCTATGTGCATGCGCCGCAGGAGGTCATCGCCAAGATGACCCTGGCGCGTCAGGCCGCCGACCTGCAGACCTCCAGCCTGACCCAGCGCCTGGTGCTCAAGGTACTGGAAGACGGCCTGCTCGATGCCCAACTCCCGCGCATCCGCGCCCTGTACCGCGCGCAGCGCGACGCCATGCTCGCTGCGCTGTCCCGCCACATGCCGGACACGGTGCACTGGGAAGTGCCGCAAGGCGGCATGTTTCTATGGCTGCGCCTGCCAGAAGGCGCGGACGCCACCGCCCTGCTGCCACTGGCGCTGCAGCGCAACGTGGCCTATGTACCGGGCACGGCGTTCTACGCCGCAGGCCCGGTACCACGCAACACCCTGCGGCTGTCTTACGCCACCGCCACGCCCGAGCAGATCGAGACCGCCATCGGCCATCTTGGCGCAGTCTTCTCCGCAACGAACCAACTGAGCACACCCAGCCATGACGCATCCGTTCTTGCAGCTTGACGTCTTCGCCCCCCAGCCCCTTCGCGGCAATCCCCTGGCCGTGGTGTGCAACGCCGATGATCTGGACGCCGCCACCATGCAGTCCATCGCCAACTGGCTGGGGCTGTCGGAAACTACCTTTCTACTGGAGCCGACGACGCCCGGCGCCGACTACCGCGTGCGCATCTTCACCCCTGGCGGCGAGCTTCCATTTGCCGGACATCCCACTCTCGGCACCTGCGCTGCGTGGCTGCAGCGCGGCGGCAAGCCCGGGCGCGATGGCGTGGTCATGCAGCAATGTGGCATCGGTCAGGTCGAAGTGCGAGTGACGCCTTCAGCTGATGCGCCCAACGCACAGCGGCTGGCCTTCGCTGCACCGCCGATGCGCGAACAGGCGGTGGAGCCGACGCTTCTACGCCAGGTGGCGATCGCCCTGGGCTTGCAGGAGCACGACCTGCTGTCCAGCGCCTGGCTGGAGAACGGTCCACGCTGGCTCAGCCTGTGGCTGCGCAGTGCCGAAATCGTGCTGGCCGTGGAACCAGATCACGCCGCGCTCAAGCGTCTGGGGGTTGACGTCGGTCTTGCCGGGCCGCATGCGCCGGGTGGCAACGCTGCTATCGAAGTGCGCTTCTTTGCCTCCGCTCTGGGCGTACCGGAAGACCCCATCACCGGCAGCCTCAACGCCAGTCTGGCGCAATGGCTGATCGGCAAGGGCGCCCTGCCCGCGCAGTATGTTGCAGCGCAAGGCACGAGGCTGGGCCGCGCAGGGCGCGTGCACATTCACCGCGACAGCGATGGCCAGATCTGGGTCGGCGGCGACGTGCAATTGCTGCTTGCCGGCACCTTGGCCCTCTAGAAGACGAAAACCTGCCAGCGGCGGGTTTGTCGACCTAGAACATCAAAACTTTCAAGGGTCTTCGCAGAAGCTGTCGTGGCGCGAATTGCAGGTCTTGGCTGCGGCCACCGGCTTGGGCGTCAGTTCCTGCAGCTTGCTGGCGTCTGCCTTGAACTTGCCCCTCTCTTTCCAGATGGCGGGCTTGGCGAATTGCGCATTGGCTGGCGCGGTGCCCAACATGCCGCATGCGAACATCGCGGCAAACAACTTTTTGCTGCGGAACGTGGCTGAATTCATCAGGACTCTCCACTTGGGTACGCAGGTTCGGCCAAAAGAAAGGCGAGCGCAGTGTAAGCAGAACCATTTGCGCCTGCAGATCCCCTTCTCATGGTGCTGCCGTGATGGACCACGCGACAAAATAGGCCGAAAAAATGAAAAAAAATGACGCGCCTGCGTCGCTCGGGAGCGTGCTCGGCTTAATATGCGGCTGGTTGAGCATGATCTTCCGGCAATGCTGCGCCGATCGGGACGCAGAAATGCAGATCCGGGAGGTTTGGATCGGCTCAATTTTCATGCGGGTCTGGAGGCTCCAGGCCCGCATCCATGACAACGGTGAGTCCGCACTGTTGGCGGTTGGCCCCAAGCCAGACCGCAAACAAGCGGACCAAAAGCTCAACTTCTCGGAGTGCACTCAATATGGCCACTGCAAAACCCGCGGCAAAAAAAGCGACCGCCGCCAAAACCACCCGCCAACCCAGTGCGGCATTCATGAAGCCGCTCACCCCCTCGGCTCATCTGGCCGCCGTGGTGGGCACCACCCCGCTGCCGCGCACCGAAGTGGTGAAAAAGCTGTGGGAATACATCAAAAAACACAATCTGCAAGACGCAGCGAACAAGCGCATGATCAATGCAGACGCCAAGCTCAAGCCGATTTTCGGCAAGGATCAGGTCAGCATGTTCGAAATGACCAAGCTGGTCAGCGCGCACCTCAAATAATGAAAGGATACCGTGGGCTGCGATGGCCCGCCGTCTCCAAGCCCGGCGCTGCCGGGCTTTTTCATGCCCGATCTGATCATGACGACCATCAAGACGTTTTGGACCCGCGGCCTGGCTTTGGTGCTGATTGTCTGCGTTGCACTGGCGCTGCCCGCGCGAGCACGCACGGTGCACGCCATTCCCCAGACGCAACAGACCGCTGTCTCCAGCGCGTTCTCGCCATCAGGCGGTGCGTTGGCATTGGTGCTGCAAGCCATCGGACAGGCGCACACCAGCATTCACATGGCGGCCTATCTGCTCACCTCATCCGATGTGGCTCGCGCGCTGGTACAGGCGAAGAAGCGCGGCGTCGAGGTGCAGGTGCTGCTGGACCGGAAAGGAAACTTCGATGAAGACGCCCGCTATGCCCAACACGCCATCGCCATTCTGCGTAATGCAGGCATCAAGGTGCGCAGCATTGACGTCTATCCCATCTTTCACGACAAATACATGGTGATCGACCGCCGCACGGTGCAGACCGGCAGCTTCAACTACACCTATTCGGCAGCGCATCGCAACGCGGAGAATGTGCTGGTGGTGTGGAACGCGCCCGAATTGGCCGCACGCTACTTGGCCGACTGGCAACGCAACTGGGATTTGGGACGGCCCGCACAACTCCCGTATTGAGCGAACCAACCTGATTGTCGCCTTGAATTCCCTGAATTGCCGCGTTGCGCGCAGGGTGGAGCACGGAGGGTGCCGCATAGCCTAAAATCACCGTGTAGCTGCTGTTCCAATCAAGGCGCACCCATGACATCCCTGCCCAAGTCTCTATTGATCGCTGTCGTCCTCGCCGCTCTGGCCGTCGGAGGCTATCTCGGCTGGTCTGCACTGGAGCAGAAACCCGTGGCACCCAACGCCAACTTCAGCCTGCTTGATGGCAAGACAGTCGATCTGTCCGCCTATCGCGGCAAGGTGGTCCTGGTGAATTTCTGGGCGACGAGTTGCACCACCTGCGTGGGGGAAATGCCCGAAATGGTCAAAACCTATGACCAGCTCAACCCCAAAGGTTTCGACCTCGTCGCCGTGGCCATGAGCTATGACAACCCCACTTTTGTGCGCAACTTCGTGCAGCAGCGGCAGTTGCCGTTCACCGTGGCATTCGATGCCAGCGGCCAGACAGCCAAGGCCTTCAAGGACGTGCGACTGACCCCCACCAGTTTCCTCATTGACAAGTCGGGCCACATCGTCAAGCAGTACGTTGGTACGCCCGACTTCGCCGACCTGCACCAGCTCATCAACAACCTGCTGGCACAGAAGGCCTGAAGTCCGCGTCTCAGGCGGCGCCCTGCCCGCCTGCCGACTCGCTGAAGTGCTGCTTCAGATAATCGAGCCAGAGCCGCAACCTCAGCGTCTGATGTTTGCGCTGGGTGAACACGGCAAAGATGCCATTGGGCGGCGCAGCGTAGTCTTCCAGAATGGCCGCCAGCTTGCCTTCGCTCAGGCTGTTGCCCACTTCCCATTGCGAACGCCAGGCGATGCCCCTGCCTTCTAGGCACCACTGGTGCAGCACGGCACCATCGGTGCAGTCCATGCGGCCCGCCACGCGCACATGCATGGTCTCGCCCCCGACTTGGAACATCCAGCCGCGCGGCTGGCTGCTCACCGAGGAATACGCGAGGCAGTTGTGCCGCGCGAGGTCCGCGGGCGTGGCGGGTGTGCCGTACTTGAGCAGATAGCTGGGCGCAGCCACACACACGCGGCGGTTGTCCGCCAGCCGCAGGCTGACGAGTGAGGAATCGGCCAGTTCCCCCACGCGCACCGCACAGTCATACCCCTCGTTGACCAAATCCACCAACCGGTCGGTGAGGTCGAGCGACAGAGTGACGTCGGGATGTAGATCGAGAAAGCCGGGGATCAGCGGAGCAACGTGGCGGCGGCCAAAGCCCGCAGGGGCAGTGATGCGAAGATGCCCGCTGGCCTTCACCCCGCCGGCACTCACGCTGGCTTCGGCGTTCTGCAACTCGGCAAGCAGGCGCTGACAGTCTTCGAGAAAGGCGCTGCCTTCATCAGTCAGGCTGATGCGGCGGGTGGTGCGTAGCAGCAACTTGACCCCCAGACGGGCTTCGAGGGCATCGATGCGCCGACCGATGATGGCCGGTGCCACGCCCTCGGCATGTGCTGCAGCGGTGAGGCTGCCCTTGGTCGCCACAGCGACGAAGGTCTCCAACTGTTTGAGTTTGTCCATACTCGCCAGGGAATTGCTTATGGAAAGATCATCAATCTAACGCATGCGCCGCTGTGCACCATCGCAGAACATGCTGCAGTGCGGCATTTCAATCCTGACGGCTTACTGACTTGACACGACAAGGAACAAAAGGTTGCCTGCTGTCAAAACATTGCAGCGCAGCATAAACTGTCA
>JBAUTC010000371.1:0-5723 GCA_049582025.1 Thiomonas sp. | reverse complement strand
GTGCAGATGGTGGCGCTCGGCGATGTTCCAGGCGGTGCGGATTTCGTCGGCGCTCCATTCGCTGGTGCCCCAATACAAGGCCTTGCCTTGCTCGATGAGGTTGTGCATCGCCCAGACAGTTTCTTCTATGGGAGTGTGCGGATCGGCGCGGTGGCAGAAGATCAGGTCGATGAAGTCCAGCTTCATGCGCTGCAGGCTGCCATCGACAGCTTGCATCAGATACTTGCGGTTGAGGGTGTTGCGGCCATTGATGCGCGGCTTCTCCGCGGTGCCTGCATCCAGTCCCCAGAAGAACTTGCTCGACACCACATAGTCGAGCCGGCTCCATTTCAGCTGCGCCAGTGCTTCGCCCATCAGACGTTCGCTCTCGCCATTGGCGTAGACCTCGGCGTTGTCGAAAAAGTTGACACCTGCATCCCGCGCGGCAGCCATCATCTCGCGCACGCCGGGAGTGTCAACCTGGTTGTGAAAGGTCACCCAGGAGCCGAGCGAAAGCAGGCTGACTTGCAGTCCACTGCTCCCGAGGCGACGATATGGCATGGGCTTGTGCATGGAGTTCTCCTTGTATTTGGAAACCCCTCAGCTTAGGCCTGACAGGAAAACCCTGCGCTTGCAAAAGCGCCTGCGTTCAGGCAGAGCGCAGCATCAGCACCCGATGTTTGGCCTCTGATTGCGCTGGCGCAGCCTGCAGGCCGCGCCATTGGTACACCACGACCGCATTCTTGCTGGATGCGCACGCGCCGCAACTCTGACAGGAGCCGGTGCTGCAGCTGCTCCCGTGGGCGTCGAGACGTTCCACCAGCCCGCGGTGCACCCAATGCGCCAGCATGTCCTCCGCGACCAGAGTGGGGACTTGCACGCAGGCGGCAACGTCCGCCGCGCTGGCTAGCTGTTTGTCACGCAGACAGTCGCGCACCGCGAACAGGGGGTTCATGCCCAACTCTCCAGTCCATTGGCCGCAGCATCCTGACCTGTGCGGTAACCATATAGACGCAATCCCGCCACAAGCAGCGCAAAGGCCGAGACGCAGGCCGCAATCCACAAGGCGGAGGATTGCGAATGCGCCGCAAAGGTCCCGGCCTGATAGATGATGGTCGCCGCGGCCCACGCAATGCCGATGCCGTAGAGCACTGAAAACACCATCCAGCCCCAGCCCACTTCCCGGCGCAGCGCGCCCATGGTGCTGGCGCACGGCACGTAGAGCAGCACGAACACCAGATAGGCAAAAGCCGACAAGGGAGTGAAAGCAGCCGCCAGCCCGGCCAGGGTTTCATTGCTGGCGCCGGACGCCTGTTCCGCTGCATCGGTGGACTGCAGATGGTGCAGGCCCAGCGGATCGAGGAAGCTACTGAAAAACACCGCCGAATTTGCGGGAATGGTCTTGGCTGCGTTCCACAGCTTGACGCCAATGTCCGGATGGCGATAGCTCGCCATCAGATCGGTGGCCTGTTGCCGCTGGTAGATGCCATTGAGCGTACCGATGACAATTTCCTTGGCCGCAGCGCCCGCCAGCAGGCCGGACACCGCTGGCCAGTTGTCCGGGCTGATGCCCATTGGCGCGAACACCGGGGCGATGGCCTGACTGCCCTGCGCCAGCAGCGAATGGTCGATGTCGGTGGCCTGCAAGCCCTTGTCGGTCCAACCGATGCCAGGCAGGATGAACAAGACCAGGCCGATGACCACGATCACCTTGCCCACGCGGAACATGAAGACTTTCAGGCGCTGCCATGCCTGCAACGCCACGCTGCGCACGCTGGGCAGGCGATACGGCGGCAGTTCCATGACAAATGGCATGGGCTCGCCGCGGACGGCCGTCCTGCCGAGCATCCACGCCGTCAGCAGCGCCACCACAATGCCCAGCACATACAGCAGAAACACCACCTGCCCGCCCGTACTGCGGAAGAACACCACGGCGAACGCCATATAGATGGTCAGCCGCGCCGAGCACGACATGAACGGCTGCATCAGCACCGTGAGAAGGCGACCGCGCGGGTCTTCGATGATGCGCGAGCCCATGATGGCTGGCACATTGCAGCCAAAACCGATGACCATCGGCACCAGCGAGTTGCCGGGCAAGCCCATGCGGCGCATGAAGCGGTCCATGGCATAAGCCGCACGCGCCATATAGCCCGAGTCATCGAGAAACGCGAGGAACAAGAAGGTGAGGCCAATGGGTGGAATGAAGGAGATGACGAGATTCAACCCGCCGCCCACGCCGCCCGCGATCATCGACACGATCCAGTTCGGCAATCCTGCCTGCAGCATCACATGACCCACGCCGCTGACGAGAAGTGCCGACGAAGACTGATCGAAGAAATCCAGGAAGATGTTGCCGCCGCTGAAGCTCACCACGAACACCAGATATAGAACCAGCAGAAACACCGGCACACCCAGCCATTCGTTGAGCACCACGCGGTCGAGCACATGGGTCACGCGGTGGCGTGCGCCCATCTTGCCGGTGCGCTGCAAGGCGATTGCCGCAAGCTGATGCGCCCAGCCAAAGCGGGTCGCGGCCACGAGATCCGCAACCTCCTCGCCGGCCTGCGCGAGCACCTGCGCCTGTTCGGTCAGCACCGCCTCCTTCACCGCGGCTTGGGATGAAACGATCAGGCCTTCAAGCAGACGCAGCGCCTCGAAACGGCGCTTTGCAGGCGATGGTGCCGCGAGTCGTGCGCCGACACTGTCGATCGCCTGCTCGACTTCGGCGGGATAGGGGGGCATCACGCCTTGCGGCATGCTTTGCAAGGCCTGCACGATGGTGTCGAGCAATTCGGTTCGCCCGCGGCCCTTGCGCGCCACCAGCGGCACCACGGGGACGCCAAGATGCTCGGACAGGGCACGCACCTGCGGTTCCAGCCCCAGCGCCTGCGCTTCGTCCACCATATTGAGTGCCAGGATCAACGGCTTGCCCACTTCGAGAAGCTCGAACGTCAGCGCCAGGTGCCGTTCCAGATTGGAGGCATCAACGATGTTGACCACCAGATCCACCCGCTCGTCGAGCAGAAAGTTGCGCGCCACGCCCTGGTCCGCCCCGCCGCCACCCAGCAGGCTGTACACCCCCGGCAGGTCGATCACCGCGAGCTTGCGCCCAGCGGCAGTGGCCGTGCCGCGACGCTGTTCCACCGTCACGCCCGGCCAGTTGCCCACATGCTGATGCGCTCCGGTGAGCAGGTTGAAAACGGTGGTCTTGCCGCAGTTGGGATTGCCCGCCAGCGCGATCACCGGCTGGCCTGCGGCAGCGTCCTGCGTCGCGGCACAACCGGCGTCGTGACACGCGCTCATGCTGCGTGTCCGTGAAACGGCATGGCAGCAATCGGCGTGACGAGGATTTTGTCCGTCACCCCGCGACCAAGCGCAATGCGCGCGCCTCCCACCTGCACCACGGTTCCCCTCGCGCCGGGACCGTGCACCACGCACAGTGGCACGCCCCGACGGATGCCCAGCATCACCATGCGCTGCACCATGGCACGCCCGCCGTCGAAATCCACCACCTTGGCGCATCGGCCATGGGGGAGTTGCGCCAGGGAAAGCACTTCGGAACCGATGTTCATGATCTTGGCCTGAAAAGCCGCAAAGCGGCGATGAGAGCTGGCTCGTCTTCGGGTGATCGGCCGTTTGCTTTGGCATTCGACCGTTTTCCGAACTCTACGTGCAAATGATAACGTTTATCGTTTCCACATCGTAGACGCGGTGACTGATGGAGATCAAGGGTTTCGGCACCCATTTGCCAAAGCGGCAGATACAGAGGGTGAATCCGCGACAGAATCGCCACTTTCGTCGGGTGGGCCTGCCCAAATTCCGCGAGACGATGGATTCCGCGGCCCGCCATGTCCCCCGTATTTCCTTCGAACGCGCGAGCCGCCGTTCCGGTTCCGCGAACCCGGCGATGCCGACGCTGTGATCGCCGTCCCGCCGGGTGTAGCCTGCCAATTTGACTTTCACCGCCACCCCAGATGATTCGGGCGCGATCACCCGTGGTCGGATGCTGCTCGGCGATATCGATGGGCCGGTGCCGCTGCAGGTGCGAGCGACCTGAGCGCCCCAGCCATGGCGCATCAGTGCGCCAGCTCCCAGTTCGCCCCCATGCCCAGTTCGGCCAGCAGCGGCACATCGAGTTGGGCCACGCCCGCCATCAGGCGCGGAATGTGTTCACGGACCCAGCGCGTCTCGTCCTCGGGCACTTCGAGCACCAGTTCGTCGTGCACCTGCATCACCACGCGGCTACGCAGGGCTTCGCGGCTGAGTGCGGCATCCACTGCGATCATGGCCATCTTGATGAGGTCTGCAGCCGTACCCTGCATCGGCGCGTTGATCGCAGCGCGCTCTGCCGCCGCGCGGCGCGGGCCGCTGGCGTGAATTTCAGGCAACCAGAGGCGGCGGCCGAACACGGTTTCCACATAGCCCTGTTCGCGAGCCTGCGCGCGGGTTCGCTCCATATACGCCGCCACGCCGGGATAGCGGGTGAAGTAGCGATCGATATAGAGCTGGGCGGCACTGCGCTCCAGGCCCAGATTGCGCGCAAGCCCAAAGGCGCTCATGCCGTAGATCAGGCCGAAGTTGATGACCTTGGCCATGCGGCGCTGGTCGCTGCTGACCTCCAGCGGGGTGACACCGAAAATCTCCGCGGCCGTGGCGCGGTGAATGTCTTCCCCCGCAGAAAAGGCGGCAAGCAGCCCGGCGTCCTGCGAGATATGCGCCATGATGCGCAGTTCGATCTGTGAGTAGTCGGCAGAGGCGATCAGCCAGCCCTTGGGCGCGATGAAGGCCTCACGGATGCGTCGTCCCTCGGCGGTACGCACCGGAATGTTCTGCAGATTGGGATCGTTGGACGCCAGCCGCCCTGTGACGGCCACCGCCTGCGCATAGTTGGTGTGCACCCGCCCAGTGGCCGGGTTGATCATCTGCGGCAGCTTTTCGGTATAGGTGCTGCGCAGCTTGGACAGGCTGCGGTGGTCGAGTATGACCCGCGGCAAGGGATAGTCTTCGGCCAGTTTTTCCAGCACCTCTTCGTCAGTGGACGGGGCGCCAGACGCGGTCTTCTTCTGCGCCGGCAGTTGCAGCCGCTCGAACAGGATTTCGCCGATCTGCTTCGGGCTGCCGAGGTTGAACGGCCCGCCCGCGAGTTCGTAGGCCTGCGCCTCCAGGGTTTGCATCTTGGCACCGAGTTCGGTGCTTTGCGCGCGCAGGAGATCGCCATCGACCAGCACGCCGGTGCGCTCGATGCGCTGCAGCACCTCGCTGACCTGCAGTTCCAGTGCGTAGATGCGCGCCAGCCCCTGGTCCGCTTCGATGCGCGGCCAGAGTTGATGGTGCACCTGCAGGGTGAGGTCGGCGTCTTCGCCGGAATAGCGCGTTGCGACGTCCAGCGCCACCTGATCGAAGGTGATGGCCTTGGCGCCCTTGCCGCAGACCTGCTCGAAGCTCAGGGTGTCGTCCCGCCCCAGGTGGCGTGACACCAGGCTGTCGAGACTGTGCGGCTTGTGTGCCTCGAGCACATAGCTTTGAAGCAGGGTGTCGTGGGCGTAGCCGCGCACGGTGATTCCGGCGTTTTCCAGCACATGCCGGTCATACTTGGCGTTCTGCCCGAGCTTGGGTTTGGCCGCGCTTTCCAGCCAGGGCCGGAGGCGGGCAAGCACTTCGGCTGCGGGCAATTGCTCGGGCGCGCCAGGATAGATATGCGCCAGCGGCAGATAGGCGGCTTCGCCCGGCGTGACGCTGAGCGA